>CAZYDY010000166.1:0-5120 GCA_964646245.1 uncultured Sphaerobacteraceae bacterium | reverse complement strand
GAGCAGCGCGAGCAGCTCTGGCCGCTCATCGTCTCGCACAATAAGGTAGAGGTCGGCCTTGTTTCCGTATTGATCCTCCAGCAGTCCATCACCATCGATATCGGACCAACCACCTTCGGCAAGGAGTCGCCTTGCTTCATCCGGATCGTACTCCGGGTTGCTGAGCTCGGCATCATGCAACCACGGTTGGGCCATGGTGCCTACGGCATGTTCATTGATAAATCCGAAGAACACATCGTCTGCATATCGGTCTCTATTGACGGCCGTGGTCAGGGCCGCTCGGAGTGATTGGTCCACCATCATGGTCGAAGTGACATTCGCAGGGTTGTGGAAGTTGAAGGCCGCAAACATCGCCACGCTGGATGGTGCCACAAAGAGGTGCCCCTCCTCGCTCCAGACCTCTGGCAACTGAGCCGCGGTGATTGGCAGCACGTCGACTTCGCCAGCTTTCCAGCCCTGGAGCCGTGCGGCAGCATCATCTTGCGCAATGAGCGTGAGCGAATCCGCATGTGCAGGTTCATCCCAATACTCGTCAAACCGCACCAACTGCACCCGATCGGCTTCTACAGATTCCACCTTCCACGGACCTGTACCAATCCAGTCGGACGGAGAGTGATCCGTTCGGGTGATCGTTTTCTCGCCGGCCACGAACTCATCCCAGAGCGGCTGGTACTGCGCGGCCTGGAGCATCGGCATGCTGGCACCGTTGTAGAGGAACGCACCATCTGGTTCGGCAAACGTAAGGACCAGGGTGGAATCATCCACTGCCTCGGCGGCATCGATGAGGCCAAAGAGGCCAGCGAGCGACGAATCATAATCGTCGCGATAGATCATGCAGGTTAGGGCGGCGTCGGCAGCGGTGAAAGTGGAGCCATCGTGCCAGCTGACGTCCGGGCGGAGATCAAATGTGAGTTGCAGTCCATCGTTGCTCCATCTCCAGCTTTTCGCCAAACCGGGCTCGGCTTCCATTGTTTCCGGATTAATGCCAACGAGGCCCTCGAACACAGACATCAACGTGACCATGTCCTGGGTTTGCATTGCGGGATTGCCATCCTGAATACCACCACTTTGAATGAAGAGAGCAAGTTCACCACCGGGTTCCGCATCGCTATACGTGGCGCGATTGCGCACGATGTTGATTGCATGATCCGGTACTGGCTGTGGGGTCGGAGTTGGTGGTGGCGGTGTTGGCACCGGAGTCCCAGGCGTTGCTACTGGTGAAGCAGATGGAGACGCCTGAGGGCTCGCCTCCTGCATCGCCATCGCAATCGCGAACGGGGTTGAAGCGGCCAACGCGGTACCACCGACGAGCGCTTTGCGGCGGTTCAAAGGTTTGCGGACAAAGTTTGCAGTCATGGTATCCCGGGGTTTTTGTCGGATCGACACCCGGGAAATACCGGGCTTTATCTATTGTACGGTGAAGATACGGCCGTGGTTTGGAAACGCCTGCGCTACACCAAAAGCGACACGCCGCTATAAAGGAACCAGGCTGCGAATCCGAACAACAACACACCGCTTATGCCGGTTATCCAGCGCATGGCTGGTCCGGTGACGAATCGCCGAGAAACCTGGGCAATCGTTGAAATGCTGGTCACCCAAAGGAAGATGCCCAACATCACACCTATTACCAGAATCGGTGCTCCGCCTTCGCCAAAGCGATTAACGGCGTCTGCCGCGAGGCCGGCTCCGACCGTTAGCCAATAGACGATACCGAACGGATTAAATGCAGCCAGCATGAAGCCAGCCACATAACTCTTGCTACGCGGAATATTGAGACCGGAGTCTTCCATATCAGTCTGGTTCATGGCGGATTTAATACTGCCGTAGCCGATGTAGGCCATCATCGCGGCACCAGCCAGGAAGAGGACGATTCGCAGGACTTCGTTTTCTGCGAAGCGGGCAAAACCCGTAACGATGAGAAGCGCATAAATGGTATCGGCGGTGAGGGCTCCAAGCCCCATCATCCATCCGTGGACGAAACCGTCACGGATGCCCCGCCGAATGATCTCGATATTGATCGGTCCAATGGGTGCCGCCAAAATTACGCCCACCGTGGCACCGTAGACGGTAAGCTGCGCGATCTCCAGCGATGTCATTCTTTGTTATCCCTCTCCTGCCATGATATTTGAAGTGTACTTCTGCATACAGAAAATAAAAGTGGCAAACTTACGCTACCGAAACGCACCCGGTGCAGCGTGCCATGCTCATGTGAAGGGCCAGGGATGACAAGCGAGCACAATAAATCACCAAAACATGAGAAAGAGCCCGATACAGGGGTCGGCAACAAGCTCGATTCCCTTTTGCCGATACCGGAAGATGACTCAGGCAAAAAGCATGAGCATGGCCAGGTAGACGGACCTATGGACGAGTTGCTCCGTGCTCCCGGCAAGGCAGACGCAAGCGAGGATGATGCTTCGACGAAAGAAGAACTCGAGGTAGATACCACCGCAGATGGCGTCGATGACTTCATCCCGTTGCATGAGGATGCGGATGATCGCTTGGAGGGTAAAACTGATGGCAGGGCCGTCGGGAATCCAAACGACCCCTCAGGGGACACCTGCCTTGTATGCGGTGAAGACGTCAGCGGTGCCAGGTTTTGCCCGGCATGCGGCACCGAGCAAGTGCCTGCCTCCAGATTTATGGCCAACCTCGCGCCTTTATTCATGTGGAGCCGCGCGCTCTCGATTCGCATGACGCTTTCGATTGGCGCGCTGCTGGTGTTGTTCGCACTCCTTGCGGATAGCGGCACCATCGCCCTGATCATCAGCGCGTCAATTGTCCCGGTGGTTTTACTGATTTGGCTGACCGAGGAACTCGGGGGCCAGGACAGCAATGGCTGGGTTCAATCGGGCATGATGGTGCTGATCGGGATCGCGATCGGACTTCCTCTTGCCTGGCTTGGTACCCGAATGGTTATGCGGTCCTGGTTCGAGGGCGGTGTCATCAACTTCGGTGCGACGAATTTTGGCGGGATTGCGGTCGAAACCGCCGGCAATGCCCCTGTCCTGATATGGCTCATTAATGCAATCCTGCTGCCGCTCGTCGCCATTCTGGTGCTTGGCGCAGCACCTGGTGCCCTTCGAACGGCGCTGGGGATGCTACCTAAAGAACGGACAGGCATGATGCTCTCTGCATCTGTGGCGGCGGGATACATGATTGGCACCGCAGCCGTGTTCTATTGGCCACTGTTTAGCGAGATCGCACCGATTATGTCCACTTCAGAATGGACACTTACCATACTTGGCGTGGCCATCATCCGGCCGGCTGTCTGGGTCTTCTCCGGAGCCATGGTAGGAGCGGTCGTCTGGCGATATCTGCGCGATGCTTCTCTGCCTGGAATCGCCACTCCTGCTGCTCTCGCCGTCGGGCTGCCTGTGGGTTTCAGTATCCTCAGCCTGGCAGTCGCACCAGCGGGACTGTGGGCTTCTACTCTTACGGGAATGGCGTTTGCCATTGCCGCGATCTATTTCCATATGCGATTTGTCGAAACCGCCCTGAAGCCTGTGGCTCGGTTCTCATAGCGCGACGATACCTCTGAAAACGGAAAGGGCGCCGGATTCTTGCGAATTCGACGCCCAATCTTACTTCTGCTCTGAATCACCGATCCTAGGGTCACAATCCTGGGAAGGGTTGTGTTTCACGCCGAATCATTACTGACCCGGAACCCCGTCCAAAGATCCGACGTCGCGCCGGACTGCCGTCATCCGCTGACGTTTGTGGAAACTTCGCGCCCCAATCGATGACGGCAGATTGACTTCCGAAGGTGGAGGCCAACCGGGTCCATGAAATTTTCCCGAACGAACTGCGAAGTTTCGCGTGTTCGGTCAACCACTATGTCCAGCCTCTCCTGTCGGTTCAACATGTGAAGACAAGATCAGTTGAACTGCGAGTCGGGGATCCATAGCAAATCAACAATATGGTCGGATAGCACGGATGTCAAGAGATAATTAAGTTCTTGTTAATTACTAGGCGGTTGCCTCTACCTTTTCGAACGGAACCACTTCCGCGCTTTCCATTTCCGTCTCTGCAAGCACCATGCTCAGGGCTTGTACGCGGCGCACAATACGAGAGAGTTCGTTTGGAGTAATCGTCTGCATGCCATCGCTCAAGGCATTGTCAGGATCGGGGTGGATTTCGATTGCAAGGCCGTCCGCACCGGCAGCAATTCCTGCGAGTGACATACGATGCACCAGCTCTCGCCGACCCGTGCCGTGGCTTGGATCAACGATGACCGGCAAGTGGGAGACCTCCCGAATGCCTGGCACGATGTTCAAATCGAGATTGAACCGGAAAGCCGTATCTGATGTGCGGATTCCTCGTTCACAGAGCACAACGTTTGGGTTGCCGTGCGCCATGATGTATTCCGCGCTCATAAGGAACTCCTCGAGCGTAGCGCTGAATCCACGCTTGAGCAGTACTGGTTTGTCGCTACGACCACACGCCTTGAGCAGGCTAAAGTTCGCCATATTGCGAGACCCAACCTGCAGCATATCGGCAAAGCCGGACACAAGCTCTACCTGATCAGGTTCCATAACTTCGGTCACCACCGGCAAGCCGGTAGCAGCACGAGCATCGGAAAGCATCTGCAATCCGAGTTCACCATGTCCCTGGAACGAATATGGTGACGTGCGTGGTTTGAATGCACCGCCGCGAAGGATATTGGCTCCGGCGGCCTTGGCCAGCCTGGCCTGTTCGATCATGGCATCGCGGCCCTCTACAGAGCATGGTCCGGCCATGATCACTGGCTGATCGCCACCGATAACAACATTGCCCACGGTGACCGTGCTCTTCTCCCGAGCTTCGAGGCTCGCCATCGCGAACGGCTTGTGGTTTGCAACGATCCGTAAAACCCCGGGGAGTTCGTTGATTACCGCATCAAGATCTCCGCCCACGGAAATCACGCGGCCACCGCGGCCACTATCCATGTCCGACGCAAGCAGATTTTGCGTCGACGCCATCTGGAGAATAGATTGCCTTGTTCGTTCTGCTCCGGCTCCGAGTTCGATCAACATTGTGGTGTCCTTTCCTTCGCCGGGTTCCAGCCGACGTATGATCCGCGACTTTCTCGGGGAAACAAAAAACCGAGACATCTGTCTCGGTTCCCCCTCAAACTGTGCTTT
>CAZYDY010000165.1:0-5164 GCA_964646245.1 uncultured Sphaerobacteraceae bacterium | reverse complement strand
CGACCGGCTCCGCACGGTCACTCTCCGGGAACACACTCGCCAACATGAACTTTGACCTGGAGCGTGCGCTGCAGGGTGTCACCAGCCGTTACATCATGCTTCGGATCCGCTGGACTTCGGTTGTGGATTGGGCCCCCATCCTCACCGGACTTTGGGTGGAGCATGAGACGTTGAGCTCACCAGCCCGACGCCGCAAGTGGCAGCTTCGCATCCACGCCAGGGACCAGGAAATCGACAGGGACGGCGTACTGCTCACCCGCACCGGTCGCCAGCTCATTGACGAGCTGTGGCAAGCCTGGGAGAGCGACACAACGCTGACCTACCGCGACGTGGACTATGACGCTGACCCCGTCACACGGTACGTTCGCATCGTCGGCATTCAGGAGCACGTAGCCTTCCCGGCCGACGCGAACAACTGGGGCGACTCTCACATCACCATCAATTTAGTGGAGGTATAAAAATGAATCACAAACTTCGCATTCTTCTCGTTCAGGGACATCGCAACACAAGTGGCGGAAATCCCGCCGAAATCGCCATTACACCGCTCGCTTCCCGGGCTATTCAACGCGCTCTCCGCAATGCCGGTCACACCGCAGATATGCTGCAGAACGACAACAACTGGTTCGACGGCTCACTGGATGCCGTGGGTCGCGAGATAATGCGTCGGCACAGGGCTGCTCCGTACGACATCATGCTGGATATCCATTTCGAAGGCGATGCCAACAACACGCGTGGCGTGTTTGCCATCGTGCCAGATGGAGACGGACTGCGGTCATTCACCACATACACCGGCACGGATTCGATGACATCCAACACGCTGGACACGCAGTACGCCGAGGCGATTGCCGCTTCGGTCAGCCAATCAACCGGGCTCCCCGTACGGCGATCCGGCGTGGTACAACCCGGCGTAATGAGCGAACGGCAAACCTATGTGGGTGGTAATGGTTATCGCCTCGCGATGTTCGGGTACACCGCCCCGGCGCGAGACCGCATGGTGCGCCTGGTGCTGGAACTCGGCAACATCCGCGGTGATGCAGCAATCATCCAGGCTCCCGGGTTTTACGATCGCGCCGCACAAGGCGTGGTTGCCGGCATTCACCGTGTGCTGGGCACCTCAACCGTCGTCCAGCTTCCACGCCCTGCCCTGCCGCCCTTCGGAACCCTCACGCGGTTCACAACCCCGGTACTGGTGAACGTGACAGTAGATGCACTCAATGCCCGCAAATGGGCGGAAACCAACCAGCCGATCCAACGCGTGTTCTATCGGGGAAACAGTTTCCATGCCCTCGGCTGGATCGTGGGTGAAGAGGTGGATGGCAACCCGATCTGGTGGGTTATGGGCCGCGGCGCAAGCACAGATCTGCTGTGGCGGGTCTGGAGTGGTGGCACCGATCAAACACCCGAACAAATCCGCGCATTACCCTCAAAGGAGGCAGCCTGATGACCGATTCAATAGAAATCATCACCGGCATTTCAATTCTGATCGTCACGCCCGCCCTGGTGGAAGTAGCCAAACAACTGGGACTCCCCATCCGCCTGGCAGGTGTCGCTGCTATTGCGTTTGCAATATGCCTCGTGGTTCTGGGCGATATCGCCACCGGAAAGGATCTTTCCCTTCAAGTCCTCGCACAATGGCTCATTGGCGGCATTGTGTATGGTCTCGCTGCGGCCGGATTGTACAGTCAAACGCGATTACGGATTGAACCCAAAAATACGGAACCTGCCGTTTAGGGCAAAGCAAAACCCCGGCAGATGTGAATCTGCCGGGGTCCTGGAAAGCGTTGGTTATATCTGATCGCTGATGCGCTGCTGTCGTGTGCGACGGCGGCGGCGCGTGGCGCGGCTCTTCTCCGTCACACTGCCGTCCGGCGGCATGATGGCATGATTCGCAATCGGCGTGCTAAGAACGATGTTCGTGCTGCACTTGGCACCAGTCTGCTGGAGTTCATCAATCAAATGCTCCAGGTCTTCCGTACTGGCCACATGAGCCTTCACAATGAAAGCCTGATCGCCGGTTACACGGTGGCATTCTTCAACGGCACTCTGCTCGGCAAGCTTGTCCAGGAACGTCTCATAATCATCGCGGTCAAGTGAGACATTGATGAGCGCGGTCAGGCTACGGCCAATGGCGCGCGGCTCAACCAGGGCACGGTAACCAACCAGCACCTTACGCTCTTCAAGCCGACGTACTCGCTCGATCATCGCCGGCGAGGAGAGTCCAACCTTTTCGGCCAGGGCTTTCATGGTAACGCGGCCGTTTTCCTGCAGTTCGCGCAATACCTGCAGATCGACACTATCCATATTGAACATATTGGTTATACCTTCCAGTACACACAAAGAATCCTCACTTAAAGCGTGGGTATCTTTCCTGAATCCATGGGTTTCGAAAGCAACGTCAACTGTCAAGTAGATGCCAAAATGAAGCATTAACCCTGTTGACGGAGAATGCAGACGCGGGATCGTCTAACAATCCCAAACATCATAACACCGCTGAAAACATGCGCAATTAGTTTACACGCGTGATTTTGGCACGTTCATACGCATTTTTATGCGCTGCCTGCTCTAAAGAATCACCCGGTGAAGGAGTTTCCCCTACATCGCCATAGCGATGCCGGAGACCTGCGTTTACAAGCCAATCCGTCAGGTGAGGATTCTTCGGCAATAATGCACCATGCAAATAGCACCCGATCGCGTTCTTGTAGATCGCTCCCTCGGTACCATCTGCACCATTGTTTCCCTTGCCAACTACAACCTTGCCGAGTGGCTTGCAGTCGCCCTGCAGCGTGGTAAGTCCGCTGTGATTCTCGAATCCTACCAACGTACCGAACTGCTCGCTTTCAACAATCACGTTACCAATGAAGCGCTGTTCGCCCGCTACAGATTTCGCATCAAAGAGGCCAACACCGGGGAGGTATTCACCATCATGCGGCTGGTAGCCATGCCCAAGCAGCTGGTAACCACCACAGATCGCGAGCATGGCGGCACCGTTCTCGATAGCGGCCCGAATCGCCTCGCCTTTGGCACCAGCGATATCCATCGCCACCGGAACCTGCTCCTGATCCTGGCCACCGCCCCAGAAGAAGATATCGATATCATCCGGAATATCGTCACCGATACCGATATCGCGGACGTCTACCTCGATACCGCGCCATTCGGCCCGCTTGCGCAGCGCCAGCACATTACCGCGGTCGCCGTAGATATTCATCCTGGCACCATAGAGCCAGCCGATAACGAGCTTTTGGGGAGTGATGTCTGTCATGAAAATGCCCCTATTGTTCCCAGAACGCTTGCACAATACCGCGGTCGGCCAGGGATTTACGCAGCTGCAGCATGGAGGTGTAACTCGGCAGGATGTAGGCCGATTCCCCTTCGGGCACAGATTCGACAAAGATGTCGAACGCAGCGGTTACATCCTGACCTTGTGGGTGAATGCGGGACTCCGGCACATCGGCGTACTTCAGCCGATTGGCCATATCGTCCCCGCGCAATCCGGTGGTGTAGAGATTACCCGTGCCATCGGCAAGGAGTTCGAAATCGACATCCCACAGCCAACTGACATCGCGTCCGTCGGCATCGAGATCGTTGATGCTGATCATGGTCGGATGTTGCAGCGTCCCATCGGCAGCAGTGAGCATGCGCAGTACTTCATTGAAACCGGTCGGGTTCTTCACCAGCGCCATCGTGAACTCGCGGCCCTTGTGGCTGAAGCGCTCGATGCGACCAAAGGCGCTCTGGAAATCAGCGAACGTCTGGCCTATCACATCCCAGCCAATACCGAACTCGCGTGCCAGCGCCGCCGCAGCCAACGCGTTATAGGCGTTGTACAGGCCTGGTACACCCACTTCCACAGGGTGCGCTCCATCGGCATCTGTGAATGTGGCGTGCAGGTTCACATCACCATTGAGCGTAATATCACTGGCGCGCATATCCAGGGTCGGTCGTTCGCGTCCACAACTGGTGCAATACCACTCGCCGAGATGCGAGAGGTAGAGCGCACGATAGCCGAGATCGGCACCACACACACGACAGACAGCGGCATCGGCAGCGTGCGGCAATGCATCCAGCCGATGATTTTCTTCATCAAGGCCAATGCATACGCGTCGCGCCGTCATGTTTTCCGTCAACGCGGCGAGCGTCGGGTCATCGGCATTCACAATAACGGTCGTTGATGCTGGCAGTTGCTCCAGCACCACACGCCACTTTTTCGTGATGGAATCGAGTTCCCCATACCGATCCAACTGGTCCCTGAAGAGATTGTTCAGCAAAATCACTCGCGGTTGAATCCGCTTCACCAGTTCTGGCAGCGCGGCTTCATCGGCTTCAATAACGCCGACATCAGCACCGATCCGCCCTGTGGCAGAGCTGTGATCGACGAATGCAGCCACCACGCCACGCACAAGATTGGATCCGGAGCGGTTATGTACCGTCTTCCAACCGTTCGCCTGGACGATATCGGCAATCATGCGGGTGGTCGTGGTTTTCCCGTTCGTGCCGGCGACGATCATCGCACCCTGGGTCAGTTGACCACTGAGCTTGGTAAGCAGGCCCGGGTCAATCCGTTCCGCCACAAGGCCGGGCGCAGCAGTACCGCCTCCACGACCAATGCGGCGAATGGTGCCGCCGGTGAGTTTGGCACCGATGACACTGAGCATCAGGCGCGGATCGGGGGAAGCGTTATTCGTCATTGGGGAACCACAATCCATACGTTTTCAAGATCATCGAAATCAGCCGCCGGCACAATAGTGAACTCGAGTTCGCCTGTCTGTGCGTTTTCCACAGGCTCACCGGTCACCCACCCGATCGGGATATTACCGGGTACCTGGGCGGTCTCGGTCTCGAAGAGATCGGAGGTCATAATCCACTCGCTATCCACCGGCTCCACACTTCGGTTGATATGTCGCAGGGTCAGGTGCGTATTGGCGCGGCCATTTCCATAGAGAATGCCATCCGCCCGCGAGTTATACATGCGCGCACCAACGGACGCATTCGCATCCGTAATCAGCAGAACACTGGCGCGATGCTCCTCAACCTCAATTACTTGCCCGATGAAGTGGGTACCATCGATAACGGCCATGCCTTCGCGCACACCATCATTGGTACCCCGATTGATGATCACTTTCTGCTGCAACCCGCTGGGATCCGTACCGAGAATTCGCGCCGGAAG
>CAZYDY010000164.1:4022-5177 GCA_964646245.1 uncultured Sphaerobacteraceae bacterium | reverse complement strand
GAACCACATCAATGATCGTGTCGCGATTTTCGGTGCTGGCCGTGATATCGAGGAACACCAGCTCGTCTGCGCCTTCTTCGTTGTAGAAGGCGGCCATTTCCACCGGGTCGCCGGCATCGCGCAGGTCAACGAAGTTGACGCCTTTCACCACGCGCCCGTTCTTCACGTCAAGGCACGGAATCACTCGTGCCATCAGGGAGTTCGTCATGATTTGTCACCTTTGGCGATTTCGATTGCGTCCTTAAGTGAAATCCGATTGTGATACAAGGCGGCACCGATGATGACACCGGTCGCACGCGTGCGCTTTATGGAGCGGATATCGTCCAGTGAACTCACTCCGCCGGATGCGATCACACTCGCGGCAATCGTCTGCGTCATATCCACCAGGGCAGAGATGTTGGGACCTTCAAGCCGACCATCACGCCCGATATCCGTAAATACAATGTGCTTCACGCCGGTCTCTGCAAAGCGGATGCCCGCATCAAGCGCGGAAACAGTCGATTGCTCCTGCCAGCCATGTGTGGCCAGCATGCCATTGCGGGCGTCCAGCCCAACCGCGATGCGATCTCCATAAACGCTCACAGCATCAGCTACAAGCTCCGGGTTCGTGACGGCGGCTGACCCAATTACCATGCGGTCAATGCCAAGATTTGCGACTTCCTCGAGGTCCTCCATGGATCGAAGGCCGCCACCCAGCTGGATGGGAACAGTGACCTCTTGCCGAATGCGAGCGATCGCGTCGGCGTTGGCTCGCACGCCATCACGGGCGCCATCGAGATCCACGATGTGGATCCACTCTGCACCATCGGCTTGCCAGCGGAGGGCGGCATCAAGGGGATCGGCATCGAAGACCGTCTCGCGATCATAATCGCCTTCTACAAGCCTTACCGCCTTGCCACCGCGAATATCAATTGCGGGGTAAATAATCATCTATGTGCTCCGATCAGATTAGGTTTTCAGCCACTGTTGGATGAGGTTGAGCCCTGCCTGGTGACTCTTCTCGGGGTGGAATTGCATACCCCAAATGTTGTCGCGAATCACCACGGAGGGGATTTCCGTGCCGTAGTGGGTTACAGCAGCGATATCACCCGGGTGGTTTGGGCGAACGTGATAGCTGTGAACAAAGTAGTAGGCAGCATCTGGCATGGTGCGGAG
>CAZYDY010000164.1:2495-3922 GCA_964646245.1 uncultured Sphaerobacteraceae bacterium | reverse complement strand
GGTCTGGATCGCCAGAAATCTCGGCGTCGACGTTATGAGCCTCAATCGCCCGACGAATAGAGCGGAGGTTTCCGGCACCATAATCGATGATGGTGATCATCCCAGGAATCCCTTGGTACTTGGGATATCTCCCTCGGGATCGCCCACGCGGACTGCACCTCGCAGCGCAACGGCTGCCGCCTTGAAGATCGCCTCGGCGGCGTGATGGCTGTTACGTGCACGCAACAGGTCGATGTGCATCGTGAGCCCCGCGTTCATGGCAACCGAGCGCCAGAATTCCTCGACGAGGCTCGCAGCAAAATCGACGCCGATGACAGGCTCTGGCATTCGGGCACAGAACTCGAGGAAAGGTCGACCAGAAACATCCACGACTACCCGGGCGAGTGCCTCGTCCAGCGGTGCATACGCGGTTGCATAACGATCAATACCCGCGCGATCGCCAAGTGCCTGCTTGAGCCCCTGGCCAATTGCGATACCAACGTCCTCAACGGTGTGATGCGGATCCATGGCAGAGTCGCCAGTCGCCTTCAGTTCAATGCTCCAGCGCGCATGCTTGAAGAGGGCGTGCACCATGTGATCGAGAAAGAGTACGCCGGTATCTGCACTGATTTCGCCTGAGGATAACGATAGGGTCAGTTCGATAGACGTCTCACCAGTGGTTCGGTTGATCGATGCGGTCCTGCTGGTCATGTGCCCTCCTTACCGGTGATGATCTCTTCCAGTGCTGTGAGGAATGTCGTGTTCTCTTCCGGCAATCCGATGCTGACACGGAGGTGACCGCCGAGCCCCCATTCCGGATTCCCGTAATGGCGCACATAAATATGTCGTTCTTTGAGCGCATCCAGCACGGGAGTAGCATCGTCGCCTGGCACATCGAACATCACGAAGTTGGTCGCGCTCGGGTACGCCGTCACGCCCGGAATCTCGTTCAGTAGTGCGGTTACGCGCTCGCGTTCCGAGACTTGCTCATTGCGGTTGGCGGAGAGGTAGTCCAGGTCCTGCAGGCAGGCGATGGCGATTTCGGCGCTCAGTGCAGAGATGTTGGCGAACGCCGGTACTGCTGCAGCCACGTACGGCGCCATGTCCTCAGAGAAAATCGCGTAGCCAACGCGGATTCCCGCAAGACCGGCGAATTTGCTGAGGGTCCGCAGGATAATGACGTTCGGATACTTGCGAGCCAAATCAAGATGATCAATACCACTGAACTCGGCGTAGGCTTCGTCGATGGCTACGGGGCAGTCTACAGCTTCGACTACTCTCTCGATCTCATCGAGGGAGAAGAGGTTGCCCGTCGGGTTGTTCGGATTGCAGATCATCACGAAGGCGGTGTTGGGGTTGACTGCCGCGATCACGCCATCCGGATCGAATGCAAATCCGGGTGCGGGACCCAGGGGCACATTCACGATCCTGGCGCCGTGCAGTGGATA
>CAZYDY010000164.1:0-2395 GCA_964646245.1 uncultured Sphaerobacteraceae bacterium | reverse complement strand
GGAGCAAGCGTGTAGGTGTCCGCAGGCGAAACCTCGGAACGAACGTAACCAGTAATTGACTTAGCCATTATGCCGGGCCTTTCCGCAGAAGTTCTACAGCAACAATTTGTCGAGATCAGAGACGAGGATCTCACTCGCGCCAGCGGCGCGCAGCTGCTCGATCTTTTCCCAGAACTCATCTTCCCGGATAGCTGTATGAATGGCAACGTATCCCGGATCTGCCAATGGCACAACGGTGGGAGCCTTCAGGCCAGGGAGTACGGCGCGGATTTTATCCAACGCGTCTTCCGGAGCGTTCATCATGATGTATTTGAACTTGCTGGCTGCATCAACCGCCTGGATTCGCATCAGCAACCGATCGATTGCATCGCGTTTCACGGGGTCATCCATAGAAGCCTTGTTGGCGATGAGCACCGCCTCGCTCTCCATAATTGTGTGGATTGCGCGGAGGTCATTGAGTTGGAGTGATGATCCGGTGGCGGTAAGCTCCACAATCGCATCGGCCACACCAAGTGCCGGTGCCACTTCAACTGATCCGCTAATCTTGACGATTTCCGGGGAGCCACCAATGCTCTCGAAATATCGACGAGCAGAGTTCGGGAAGCTTGTGGCAATGCGGGCGTTCAACAAATCTTCAGGCGAGTTGAACCCGGAATCGTTCGGCACCGCCACGACGAGTTGGCACCAACCAAACCCAAGCGGGAAGAGCTCCACCACATCGGCGTCCTGCTCATACACGAGGTTTCGGCCAACGATGCCGAGATCAACGGTGGAGAGCTCAACGTAGTCGGCGATATCGTCGTCCCGGGCGTAGAGAATGGAAAGAGGGAAGTTACGTGCCTGGCTGAAAAGCCGCTGGCCATAGCTCTCAAAACTCAATCCGATTTGCTTAAGCAATCCGATGGTGTGTTCGGTGAGGCGCCCTTTGCGCTGGACGGCCAGTTTGAGGCGTCCACTGCCATTAATCATGGAACGTGCGGAAGTCATGTTTTTATCCTGCTATTCAAATGCACACTGACATACGGGAAGTCGGATCGTGATCTGGCCGATCGTCGTTGCATCGGGCAACGCCGCCGACCTAGCTATGTCGGGTACGGGCAGGATCGAATTTCTTCGTGTTGTTGAAGATGAGGTCTATGCAGATCCAGATTAGCTGGGCATGTCCATAAAGGAAGATTGGTAGTCCTATAACGATCGCAACCGCGACGATCTGGATGGTTGAGACGGACATATCCGTGCCAAACACGAAGAAGAACGCCATCAGCACACCCACAAGTGCAGTGATGCCGAGGTTTACAACGTAGGAACCAAGCATGTACCCATCTTCTGGTTCGAATACCGAGCCGCAACCAGGGCACTGCTTCTTGAGGGAAAACCAGTTCTCGAAAATCCCCCTGCTACCGCAAAAGGGACAAGCCCGGACAATCGCGCGCACAAACCCCGTACCAGCACGGGCGAGGCCGTTGCTACTCTGATTCGGTGTGTTTGGATACGTGGTGTTCATGAAATCTCCTAGAGTGCGCACAGCGAGGGAACACGCTATTGAAGCGAGTTGCTGCACTGTTATAATGCAACAGTTCAGAGGAATTAGACAAACTTTCCGTGCAGGAGTGCTCCGGCAACCTGTGCGCTCAATAGAAAAGAGATACCGGGTGCTGACAAAGGTCAACAGTTGTGCGGTAGTTGGGCTGGATGGTGTGTTGATTGAGGTTGAGGTAGACCGCGGCGATGGCCAGCCGGGCGTTGTGATCGTTGGTTTGCCAGATACCGCCGTGCAGGAGAGCCGCGAGCGCGTGCGGTCGGCGATTCGCAATAGCGGCGGCAAGATGCCGACCGGGCGTATCACCGTTAACCTGGCTCCGGCTGATATCCGCAAGGCTGGACCAACCTACGATCTGCCGATTGCGATCGGCATCCTCATTGCCAGTGGGCAAGTGTTGGCAGATGTTGAGGATGCCCTGATCGTTGGCGAGCTATCCCTGGATGGAGACCTGCGCCACACTGCCGGCATCATCAGCATGATGTCTATGGCGGCCGAGAAGGGACTCAGGCGCGCGTTCGTGCCTGCTATTGACGCTCCAGAGGCTTCCCTTATCTCCGGGGTGGATGTGTACCCGGTTCCATCGCTTACCGCCCTGGTAGCTCATTTGCAGGGTGAGGCGATGATTCCTCAAATGCAGAGTGACCCGGACGCATTCGCCTATTCGGACGACACGGGCATCATCGACTTCGCCGATATCAAGGGGCAGGAACACGTAAAGCGCGGAATGGAAGTGGCTGCTGCCGGTGCGCATAACCTGATCATGAGCGGACCTCCCGGATCTGGCAAAACTCTTTTGGCGCGCAGTATGCCCGGAATTCTTCCGCCCATGAGCCTGGAAGAATCGCTGGAAGT
>CAZYDY010000163.1:0-5181 GCA_964646245.1 uncultured Sphaerobacteraceae bacterium | reverse complement strand
CCCTGCACCATTGGCTGGAGCGTGGTGTGCTCACCCCGGATAGCGTTCGCAATGCGCGGCACAGCATCCGCCTCGGAGACATCGCCTTCCTCCAGCCGGACGGTGTGGATCGGCTGGGTGGATGTCTCCAGGTCTGTCATGTCTTCAAAAGCGATCACGTGGCCCTTGCGATAGGTTTTGCCATCTGTCGGCTGGTCGCGCGTGATGATCAGGCCGATGTGTTCGTTACGTATATTGTCGGGAGCAATTGCCTTGGGTTTCATGGAGCACCTGAACTGAACTCGAATTCCAGTCTCAATGGTACCGCCGAACACATCGACGGCCAGCGAAACGCGCCCCATCGATGTTCGATGGAGCGCGTGTGCAAGAATCTGTGGAGTGAATCTACTTCTCGTAGACAGTCACATTCAGGATGGTGATGGTCGCAGCGGGCACGCTCTGCTCGCCCTGCTGATTCATGCCGACAGGCACCTCAGCGATTGTTTGCACCACGTCCTGACCTTCAACAACCTGGCCGAAGATGGTGTAGTTCTTCTGCAGTGTGTTGGCGTTATTGGCCGTGCTAATGAAGAACTGGCTGCCATTGGTGTTGGGGCCACTATTGGCCATGGCGAGGCTGCCTTCGGTGTAATTCAGTTCCTCACCCGGAAGCTCATCATTGAAGGTGTAGCCTGGGCCACCGCGTCCGGTTCCTGTTGGATCACCGGTCTGGATCATGAAATCGCGAATAATGCGATGGAAGATCACACCGTCGTAATAGTCATTGCTCGCGAGGCATGCGAAGTTGTTCACCGTTACCGGCGCCACGTCTGCGTACAGCTGCACAACAATGGTGCCGCGATTGGTCTCGATTTCAGCGTAATACGCCTTGGTGGTATCAATCACCATTTCCGGGACGCCCGGGTACTGGGCGTAGCCCGCAGTCGACGAATCCGGCTCGTCGCTCCAGCATTCAAGGGCGGTGATGGGCGAACCGTAGTCGCCTTCCGGAGTCGCTTCCGGACTGGCGTCCTGCGCGGTAGCAACCACCATGGATCCCAGTGCGAACACGACTGCCATCAGCAATGTTGGTAACTTCATTATATTCTTCACGAAATATCCTCCAGATTTAGCGGCGGGCCGATCAATACCGGTCACCTTTTCACAAAATCATGCCACAGTCACGCAGTGTCTGTCGGCATTAACGTCATCAGGCCACGTGAGGTTGCAGGTGGAAGATCTGTATAGCCCGGGAAATCGCTGCGAACAGCGTCCCATACAAAGGGGCGAAAGAGCGGGATGCACGGCACATCGCGCTGAATAATGCCTTCCAGTCGGGAGTACCGTTCGCGGCGGAACTCTGTATTCGATAGTGCAGTCGCTGCACCGAGAAGCGTATCGACCTCGACACTGTCGTACCCACTCCAATTGAGTGGCCCCAGCGACGAGAGTAGTGGCCAAACGAGTTCATGCGGATCGCGCCACGGTTCCGAGTAGCTCACCAGCAGGTCATATCCACCGGTGGCGATGGCTTCTTCAAGCTCATCGCCTTCCAGCAAGGTGATGCTGAGCGAAATACCGCAGTTCGCAAGCTGCTCCTGCAGGACCACCGCCGTATTTGCCAGGGTCGCATCGGTGTTATCCGCCAATAAATGCAGTCGCAAATCGGATGGCACCCCGAGCGACGCGAATTCAGCGCGAACTTCCTCTGAGGAGATCGCCGGCACCTCATCGACATCATCCGTCCAGTCGTCATCGGCGAAGAGCGTACTCGTTGGCTCGGCCTGGCCGGCTGTCGCCACGGTTACGAGACCAGCGCGATCGATCGCTCCTGAGAGGATTTGTCGCACCCGTCGGTTCGCGAGGACCGGCTCCGAAAGCCGTAACTGCAGGTGACAAAGCCGATTGGTTGGCCCACCAACCAGATACACCGTCGGCTCGTTTTCCAGCATCGGTACATCCAGCAATGGCACATTGGGCAATACATCCAGCTCCCCCGTTGCCATGGCCGTTGAGCGCTGATTGTCATCCGGGATATGCACGATCTCCAGTTCATCGATGTGCGGCCGACTCACTTGCCAAAAAACAGGATTACGACGATAGATCGCGCTATCGGAATCCGCATTAACAGGGATGAACGGCCCGGTACCAATGCCTCCGGCATCAAGGCCAAACAGCGGGTGACAGAGATGCGCCATCAGGGAAGCGTCTGCCCGATTCATCGTGATCTGGAGCGTGGAATCATCGAGTTCGGAAATGTCGGAGACGTTTTGGAGCCTCCAACTGTGTCGTGAATTGCGGATCGCCCGGAGCGAGGCAGCGGCGTGCCGTGCGGTGACCAGCGTGCCATCTCCGAACATGGCGCCGCTGCGCGCCTGAAGATTCAGCACTGTTGACCTGGATGCGGCTGTAGTTGAAAACAGCCCGGCGATAACGTCCCCTTCGCTATTCCAGCGCATGGGAGCGTCGTACATCAACGACGCCAACCACATCGCATTCATCCCGATGGCGGACGTGGCCGGTACGATCTCCGGGCTTGAGCCAATCCCGATTCGCAATTTTGGAATACGTACCAAAGCCCCGGGAGATGCCTCTGGCGTTTGCGCCAGTGCACCCCGGGCAACTCCCACGCTGCCGATCGCTGCCAGGAGCGACCGGCGTGTGAAGCGCGGGTCAGGCATTCAGCACATCGTCGAGCGCAGCCACAAGCTCGTCGGCCTGCTCGGTGGTCCATGTCATCGGTGGGAGGAATCGCAGCACGAGTGTTCCGGCCATGAGGGCGAGGATGCCTCGCTCCTGCAATGCCTTGAGCACCGGGCCTGCTTTCATTTTGAGCTCGATACCGAACATGAGCCCGGTGCCGCGGATTGCGCGGATACGGGCGTTCTCCAGCTTCTCAATTTCAGCAATTACGTATTTACCGATATTGGCGGCATTGGCGTAGAGATCATCTTCCCGCATGATGCGAAGCGTTTCTGCTCCACCGCGAGAGATGAGCGGGTTGCCTCCGAATGTGCTGCCGTGCGCACCGCCGGGGACGGAGTCAGCAATGGCATCAGTTACGAGCGTGACGCCGACCGGCAGCCCGTTTGCGATCGCTTTGGCGGTGACGAGAATATCCGGGATGATTCCTTGAGCGACGCTGTAGAACGGCGCACCGGTGCGGAATCCGCTCTGCACTTCATCGAAGAAGAGCACAGCGCCGAAGGTATCGGCGAGGTCTCGGGCACGCTGCAGGTATTCGGTATCGGCCAGGTGAATTCCGCCCTCACCCTGTACTGGTTCCAGCACGATGGCAGCGGTTTCATTGCTGACCGCACTCTCCAGCGCCTCCAGGTTATTGAAGGCGACATGCGTAACATCCTGCCCAAGGATTTCCTCGAACGGTGCACGATATTTCTTGTCTGCAGTGGCAGCAAGAGCCCCCAGGGTGCGGCCATGGTACCCGCGCTTGGCAGCGACAATACCGCTGCGCCCGGTGGCGGTGCGGGCGAACTTGAGTCCGGCTTCGATCGCTTCCGTGCCGGAGTTGCTCAGGAAGGATCGACCCACGCCTTCCGGCGCAATGCGGGCGATTTCGTCCAGGAACATACTTCGGGCATCGTTGTAGAAACTCTGGTGGGTGGTGGTGAGTTTGCCAAGCTGATCCACCATGGCGGCGGTGAACGCCGGGTGGGCATGACCGAGGCTGGCGACACCGTAATTGCTCATCGCATCCAGGTAGCGCTTGCCGGTGGAATCGAAGAGGTAGTTGCCCTCTCCCCGTACCAATGCAATATCGCGTTTGGCGTACAGGGGGATTTGGGTGGCATCGGCAGTAAGGATCTGTTCGAGACTGTCGGTCATTGAGTATCTCCGGAAGAAATTGTTCGGTCTAACCAGGATTCGACTTCCTGCATGGCGCGGGCAAGATCAGAAATGGATTCAGGCACGCTGCCCTTCAGCATCATGCCGTGATCGCCACCAGGCTGGATCACCATCTCAACGCCCGCCTTGGCGATTGGCGGGAGTGGGACATTCGCAATGGCGTAATCGGCATCACCAAATACGGCCACAGAGGGTCCATTATTCATCGCCGCCTGTTTTACCGGCTCGGATACGAAGAGCGGAGTCAGCCAGATGTACGCCGTAGCCTTGTCGAATCCATGGGCGAGCAGTGTCGCCATTACACGTGTACCGATCGATTTCCCCGCCAACACGACATTGCGATACGAGCCCCTGGCAAGCGCAGCGTCGATGGTTGGGCGAACATCGGCCAACATGCGAGCAGACCAATCTTCAGCAGATGTCTCGCGCGGTACAGATCGGTAATCGTAATTCACCTGCAGCACATCGTAGCCACGGTCGATACTGATCTCATGCAGATAGAACATGATCGGCATGTCGTTGGTGTAGCCGAGGCCAGGCAGCATAACCATCAGCGTATCGCCGCCATTGCTCCAGTAATTGTTCGCCACGGGCGCATCGTAGCCCTGAACGTCGAGTGTTTCGATGTTGTAACCGTCCATTGTGATCCTTGGTAGAGCGTAACCGTCCGTCAGGAGGTTGATTCAATCTCAGCAATTATTTGCGGAATCTGACCCAGATCAGAGATGTGATACTTGACGTCATCCATATCCGGCCAGGTGCTGTGGAGATACCCCCACGGGCCTCGGCGGATGAAGACCGCGTGCATGCCGACGCTTTGCGCAGGAAAGTAGTCGTTATCCAACCGGTCGCCAACGTGGAGGATTTCTCCGGGATCGAGCGCGAGTTCTTCCGCAATACGGTGAAAGAAAGCGGGATCAGGCTTGGAAAGTCCCCAGCTCGCAGATGTTGCATTCAGTGCAAGTGGGAGATCGAGGTCGCCCATTTCGCCCTCAACATTCGCACTCTGGTTCCCCGCTGTCGCGAGAATGTAGCCATCGTGCTTGAGGCGGGTAAGTGTGCGAATCACATCCGGATAAAGATCGCGCTGCTCCACCTGATAGCCGATGATGCCGGGATCGACCGATTCGATCTGCATGATATTGAAAACGCTACGATGGTGTTCCCGGCGCTCGATCAATCCACCGAGGACGCCAAAGAGGGTGAAATCCGGAACCCCGGCATAGGCCGCAACGGAGGACCAGAACCTGGTTTCGTTGATAAGCGTTTCGCCCTGATCGAAAACGACAGCCTTGATTTTGGTCATACGTTTTATTCCTCATCAATGCAATGGCG
>CAZYDY010000162.1:0-5185 GCA_964646245.1 uncultured Sphaerobacteraceae bacterium | reverse complement strand
GCGGGAATCACCGTAATCCGTCACCTTCGGTTGCCAGGTATGGGAATCGTCCACGCGGTCAGCCAGGACTTCGATAATGTGCTTGCTGATACGGCCCTCAAAGTGCTCGATCTGCTGGTGACAACTCACACCGGCGGTGGAGACGGTGACATCCATCGGCGTTTCCCGCAGCGTGGGGAAGAGTCGTTCTTCACCGATCTTGCGGCTGATTTCGTAATGCTCTTCCTCGTACCCGAACGAACCCGCCATTCCGCAACAGCCGGCGCCGCTCTCGGTGGGGCGGCATCCGCTGGCCTTCAGCATATTCATGCTGGGGTCAACACCGATGAGTGCCTTCTGGTGGCAGTGTCCGTGGAAGAGCACCGTTGGCCCGGTGGATGTTTTCCAGTTGATACCGAGGTCGTCCTGCTCGTTCAGTTTCGCCAGCCACTCATCCAGCATGAACGAGTTCTCGGCCAGGATCTTTGCATCCTGGTCGTCTGGTAACAGGTCCACATATTCATCGCGCAGCGTGAGAATGCAGCTTGGCTCTGTGCCCACCACCGGGATACCCTGCCGAGCGTAATCTGCGAGCAAATTGACGTTGCGGCGGGCATTGCGTCGGGCGCTTTCGATGAGCCCCTTGCTCAAGGCGGGACGTCCGCAACAGGCACGGCGCTCCTCCAGGATCACTTCGAATCCCGCTGCTTCGATCAGCTTCACTGCCGCCAGGCCGATCTCCGGGAAGTTGTACGTAGCGAAGGTATCGTGGAAATAGACCACCTTGCCGCGGGTGACCGGTTTAACCGGATGCTGCTTTCGCCAGCTATGAAATCGCTGCACGAAATTGCGGGCAACGAATGGCGACAACTTGCGATTGCGATGCACACCGATAGCGCTCATGAGCGGACTGCTGAGTCGGGAGCTCATCATCAGGTTGGCGATTGGTGCTACAGGGCTGGCCAGCCGCGAGAGGGTGTGGATGTTGCCCATCAGGCGGGCGCGCAGGGGCACCCGGTTCTTGTCGTAGTACTGGCTCATGAACTCGGTTTTGATCTTTGCCATATCCACGCTGCTCGGGCATTCGGTTTTACAGGCCTTGCAGCTGATGCAGAGATCCATCACCGATTTCACTTCTTCGGATGTGAACTCCTCTGGCTTAAACAGGTTGCCAGAGAGCGCATTGCGGAGCGCGTTCGCGCGACCCCGGGTGGTGTCCTTCTCATCGTGCGTGGCCATGTAGCTCGGGCACATGGTGCCAGTGTGGGTTTGGCGGCATACTGCGGCGCCATTGCACATCTCGACCGCACGCAGGAACCCGCCCTCACGCTCGAAACTGAGGCGTGTCTTGATCTCGACCGGTGCGTACTTCGGACCGAAGCGAAGATGCTCGGTCATCGGCGGCGCATCCACGATCTTGCCGGGATTCATCAAACCATCGGGATCGAAGATAGCCTTGAACTCGCGCATCTTCTCGTAGAGTTCCGGCCCGAAGATCTTTTCGTTCAGCTCCGAGCGCTGGATTCCGTCGCCATGTTCGCCGCTCATATAGCCACCGAAGCGTGCTGCCAGTTCGGCAGCCTCGTGGGCCATCTCGCGCATTGCTTCTACGCCTTCAACGGTCTTGAGATTGATCAGCGGACGCACATGGAGGCACCCGCTGCTTGCATGCGCGTAGAACGCAGCGGTTGTGCCGTGCCGTTCCACCATCTTCTGCACGGTGGCGACATATTCCGGCAGGTGCTCGACTGGTACCGAAACGTCTTCAATCACCGGAATCGGCTTGGCATCACCCTTAACGCTCATCAGCAGGCCAAGGCCGGCCTTGCGCACATTCCAAACCTGCGCCTGCTTCTTCGGATCCAGCAGCACCTGTGCATCGACCATCAGGTCGATACCGCGATGTGCCAGGTGCTGCACACACGCGTCGCACTTCGCCTGCAACTCGTCGTCACTATTCCCGTAAAACTCGACTGCGAGCAGTCCCGCCGGATCACCATGGATGAACTCAATCTGGCTGGCGTAGCCCGGCTGGTTGCGGGTGAGGTTGATCAACATCCGATCCATGAGTTCAATAGCGCTCGGATTGACCTCGAGGATGGCGTTGGTCGCTTCCATCGCTTTCACGAGGTCGTCGAACTGCAACAGCACCAGCGCGGTGCGATTCGGAGTTGGAACCAAATCGAGCGTGACGGAGAGAAGTGATCCCAGCGTTCCTTCGGACGAGGCGAGTAGCCGGGCCGGATTGAACGCATCGTCATCGACCGTGAATTCGTTGAGGCTGTAGCCGGTGGCGCGTCGCCAATGTGGCGGGAACTTCTCCCGGATCAACTCCAGGTTTTCTTCCCGGAAATCGAGAAGCTGTTTCAGGAGCCGGCCAGTGGCGTCGTTCGGCTTCGCGCGCTCCTGATGTTCTGCCATGGTGCCGCCGGTGAGGTCGACTGTTTCGCCATTTGGCAGCTGCACGCGGGCGCCGGCAACGTTGTTGGCTGTCATGCCGTAGAGAACCGAGTGCGCACCAGCAGCGTTGTTACCAACCACCCCGCCGATGGTGGCGCGATTGGCGGAGCTTGGATCCGGCCCAAACATCAGGCCTTTCGGCTTCAGTTGTTTGTTGAGCCGATCCAGCACCATGCCGGATTCTACGGTCACCTGGCGCGCTTCTTCATTGAGGGAGATAACCCGGTTCAGGTACTTGCTGGTATCGATAACCAGGGCCGCGCCAACGGATTGTCCGGCCAGGCCGGAGCCACCACCCCGCGGCAGAATCGGCACACCGTGGCTGGCGGCCAGGCTCATTGCGCCGATAACATCATCTTGCGAGCGCGGAATCACCACACCCACCGGGTCGATTTGATAGTTACTGGCATCGGTCGCATAGAGCATGCGGTAGACGCGGTCGAACTTCACCTCGCCCTGAACACGTGCCTTGAGCTCGGCTTCAAGCACGCTGGCCGTTTCGAAATCGGCACGTTTGGGCCAGTCCCTGGGTTCTACTTCTGGTTTTGATGTCGTGTTTGATCGCCTGAGTGTAACCATGGAACTGAACCTCTCGGCAGGCAGGAATGCCCACCCTATGTCGCACTTTACCCTGCGGGCAGTGTAGCACCGCGCATTCAGGATCGGTTCACGAAAACGTCCACTTTGTGCCAACCACTGGCACCATCTGGAATCGGGGGAGCCGTGTCATCGGTCTGCACGCTACCATCCTCGCCAATCATTCGCACAACCAGCGAGTGCTGGCCTGCTTCGGCGGGCCAGTCGTATTGCCACAGGCTCCAGGCCACCCCGTCCGGATTGGGTTCTTCCGTAATGCGCGCTTCTTGCCAGGACTCACCATCATCAGTGGAGACCTCAACCGCACTCACACCGATATCGCCTCCAAAGGCGATGCCGCGCACCGGGATGGTGCCTTCGGTGAGCGAATCGCTTCTGCGTGGAAAATCGATGCGGCTCATTGGCTTCGCTACCGCCGTGTTCGACCAACCCCGGTCCTCCCAGTAGCCGTGCCGGTCCTCGTTTATCACCTCAATACCCGTGAGCCACTTCACGCTTTTCATGCCATACAAGCCGGGAATAATCGCCCGCACAGGAGCGCCATGCTCCCGCGGAAGCGGCTCGCCGTTCATGCCCCACACCAGGAACGCCTGCTCGTGCCGACATCGATCCATCGGCACACTCGTCTCGTAATCATCCGCGCCGTAGAAGTAGACGAAGTCGCCATTCGCACCCATTGCATCCAGCGCGGTAGCGAGCGGCACACCGCTCCATTCCGCCGTGCCAATCAACCTGCCACCCACCTGATAGCTGATGCAGAGCATGGTGCTGATACTGTGGTCGAACCCCAGGTCCGCGAACTGCTGATAGCTCCAGTCGCCCGGGTGATCGACTTCACCTGAGACCTCGATGGACCAGTCCGGGCCGCGGTCGTTCTGCGGATCGACGAAGTTCTTGGAAACGACGTAGAACTCATCGTTCGGTGTGATCGCGGTGGTGATGGCATCGCCGGAATCCGTATCCGTTGGTGCCTGTTGTCTCTGCCACAGCTGCCAGGTATCGCGGCCGAGGACTAAAGCCCCAATTCCCGCAATGGCCGCGCCGATTACTGCGCGTCGGGAAGGATCTTCGACACCATCGGCGGGCCGAAGCATCGCATACGCGATCCAGGCGAAGACGAATGCAGCAACCGCCAGGCTGCCGACCGTGAGCAGGAAGGAATCCTCCAGCTGACGGCGATCAATGAGGAAGAGGAGAGTGACCGCCAGCGCGAAGAGCGCAGCAGCGGCCTGGAAAACACGAACGAGCAGGTTCCGGGAGGTGGCACGCAGCCAGAGGCCCAGCACCGCCCCGAGCAAGATGAAGCCAAGAATGATGCCGATATACAACCAGGTTTTCGCCTGGTCGCCGAGTGTGGATTTCAACCAGCTGAACACATCCACCGGTACAACCAGCAAAATGCCATCTGCCAGCGATTCCGGTAACGGTTTTACGTCCGTTATTACCGTGAGAACCCGAAGCACCACCAGCACACCGAGCATGCCGATAATGCCCGCAATAATTCCGGATCGAGGAGTGGATTGGTGAGATTGCATGAGCGACTCCTCTGTTGGCGAAGCCAACCTGATCGGGGTGTAGCTCCATTGTAACGACTCATCTCATCATCGCCGTTGACGGGACTCCCGCATGCATTGACGATCTTCTCGTGGAAAACGTGTTCGCAGGAGTGAATCATGGCGCAGAACTCGTACCTGGTGATCGGTGGGGGAGTGGTGGGGTCTTCCATCGCATGGCATTTGGCTCGCCGTGGAGCACGCGTGACATTGCTGGAAGCCCGGTCGATCGCGGCGGTAGCATCCGGTGCGAGTGCTGGCGGGGTTCGTCAGCAGGGTCGCGATCCTCGCGAGATGCCGCTGGCTATTGCCGCCATTGCCCGATGGAAGAACCTCGAAGATGAGCTCGAAGCCGATCTTCATTACTACCGCGAAGGGCATCTTCAGGTCTATGAGAACGAAGAAGGTGTGGAGGCCGGTAAGGTATCAATCGAGCTCCAGCAGAACCTGGGTCTCGATATCGAACTGGTTGAAGGCGCTGCACTTCGCGAGCTCGCGCCCGGCCTGGCACCGCAGGTGATAGCCGGCCGATACACCGCCAACGACGGCCACGCCAATCCCACGCTCACCACCCGGGCATTCGCAAAAGCTGCCGA
>CAZYDY010000161.1:3051-5208 GCA_964646245.1 uncultured Sphaerobacteraceae bacterium | reverse complement strand
CTCCCGACTCCAGTAATTTAGAATCGCAAAAGGGTTCTTTTTCTTCACTTGCTGGTCACGTTTGGCCCGGCATTTATGTATACTGCAGGCAGTCAACGAACATTTTCGGATATCGTTCGGGTTTACATTCTGGATGACACCAATGCACATTCAGTCCGCATTGCGCTCGCTTCCGTACTACGGTTCGCCGCTCATTGGCCGAGAGGCAGAATCGGCGCTCTTGTACGAACTGATCGAGAATCCGGACATTCGATTAATCACCATCACCGGAACAGCCGGTGTCGGGAAAACGCGCCTTACCGTAGCCGTGGCCTACGGCTTCGAAGCGCCCGACTCCTTCTTCGTATCGCTGGCAACAGTGCAAGAGCCCGGACTGGTAGTCGCAGAAATCGGTCGCGCACTTGGGCTCCAGGGCGATGATCTCGCCGCGGCAATCCGGAACCGCCTTACAACCTGGAATGGCATCCTGGTGCTCGACAATTTTGAGCAGGTGATTGAAGCGGCAGTGGATATCGCCGATATCGTGCCGCACAATCCGAACCTGACCGTTATCATCACCTCTCAACGACCACTCCAGATTGACGGTGAGCGCGTTGTTCGGCTGGCTCCATTGGAGGTTCCGGGCCCGAATGACGATATGTCCATGATTCGGTCGATCCCAAGTGTTCAGCTGTTGATTGACCGCGCCATTGATCAGGATGCCCAGCTGGAAGAAGCGCTCAATGACCGCTCAACAACGCAGGCGATCGCGGAAATCTGCCGTCGCCTGAATGGGCTCCCCCTGGCGATTGAGCTGGCTGCATCACGTTTATCGAGCCTGACTCCCGAAGTGGTGGTGGATCAACTTAAGCGGGGTCAACACATCCTCTCCAGTCAGCGGCGTGACACTCCCGAACGTCAGCGAACAATGCATGGTGCCATTCAGTGGAGCTTTCGGTTGTTACCGCCGGGTACGCAGCGTGTGTTCCTCTGGCTGGGCGCGTTCTCTTCCGGGTTCGACCTTGCGATTGTGGACCGGGTCAGCCAGCATCTCGGAGTGTCATCCCCTTCCTTCGATACGATCAGCGAGCTTATAAACCTCAGCATGATCCAGCGAGTGAGGCGAGGCACAAATCCGTGGTACGAGATGCTGGAATCCATTCGGGATTTTTGCCTGACAACCCTTAACGAGACCGGAGACCGGGAGGCCGCGCAGTCGCTTGTAGCTGAGCACGTGCTTCACCTGGCCAGTGAGACCGAGCAACAGCTCACCGGTCCCAACCCGGGCGACTGGGCCGCGATTCTGGATCAACAACGATCGACGATACGATCGGCTGTTACGTGGGCCCTGGATCATGCTGAACCTGAACTACCGATGTTGGTTGCTACGGGTTTGAACCGGTATTTGGAGAGGGAGGGCCGCTCGCATGAAGCAATCGGCTGGATCGACCAGGCCCTGAACTGGCGTGATCAGCTCAAGGATGACGTGCTTATCGGGGGATTGATCGCCAAGGTATCGATGCTGGAAGATGCGCGCTTTCTCGCGGATGCACGTGTGACTGCTGATGAGGTGCGCACACTTCTGCAGGGAAAAGACCTGCCGGCTCATGAGATCAATTTCCTGGTTCGGTCGGGCAACATCGCGCAAGACCAGCATGACTTCGACATCGCTATGGATTTCTATGAACAGGCCCTGGAGCTGGCTGAACTCCATGGCCGCGAACGAGATATCACGATGGCTCGCACCAGCATCGGGTTTATCTCCTATTTCCGTGGTGATTACGAAGCCGCCGTTACAGCCTTCCTTCAGGTAAAGGAATCTCTTGAGAAATTGCAGGATGTCACTGCCCTGGCGGTGACGCTTTCAAATCTCGCCGCGGCAACCATGAATCTCAATCGGCCGGAGGAAGCGATCTCCTACCTGGACCAGGCGATTGAGATCGATCGGGAAATCGGATCCACCCGAGATATCTTGTTCCCTCTTCTCAACAAGGCCGGCACGCTGATTATGTTGAAGGACTTCGACGAGGCGGAGGCTATTCTTCTGGAAGCGGTGGAACTGGCGCACGAGATTAACCATCGGCTGCTGGAAACGACCGCGTGCCTCAATCTCGCCGATATCGCTTTGCGAAAAGGCGACACCAACCCCGCAGTTTCGTGGCTGGTGCGAGCGCTTGC
>CAZYDY010000161.1:0-2951 GCA_964646245.1 uncultured Sphaerobacteraceae bacterium | reverse complement strand
GTTGGCGAATCGTGGTCGACAAATGACTATGTCCGCAATCTGCACCGGTATGTATCAAGACCGCAAGGCATATTGATCAAAGTGCCGGAGAGGTCCAGCTCAGACGTCTCGCAGCTGACCGCGCGTGAACGCGAGATTTTGCAGCTGCTGACAGAAGGTCATTCCACGCGCAGCATGGCAGAGCGCCTCAGCGTCAGCCCACGCACCATCACCACTCACCTCGGCAACATGATGTCCAAACTCGGGGTTTCCAGCCGTACAGAGCTCATGGCCAAGGCACTCCGGCAACGCCTCTAGGCAGGCAGGATTCCCCATCTACGTCAAATGACGTAGTCGCTACTTGACAATTAATTACGTCATTTGACAGATGTGTACACCCCTCCTCACACCGCATGATGCAGGTACGCAGATCGGAATCGGGTGATTTCGATCGCAGGGAACGTATCAGGTGTATCAGCACCGAGTGAGGAAAGGTTGTTCACATGAACACACGTGCACGAGTAAAGGCAGTGCCGGCTCTATTGGCGGCAAGCATCGGTTTGAGTTCCTTCGGCAGCATTGCTGAAGTACTGGCCCACGAAGGGCATGTAGCAGCGAAGCTGCAGCCAACCGGTTACGAGGAAATCGAACTGGTTGTGGAAGAGAATGGCGTCACCGGAATGCCGGAGAGCGTTGAAGCAGGCCGTTACCTGGTGAAGGTCACTGGTCCGGAAATGGGAGAGATGGGACCATCCGGCTTTGTCATCGCCCAGCTGCCAGAGGGACTTACCGCCGAGCAAGCGTATGAGGATGCACAGGCAGCAACCGAAGAGCCACCGGAGTGGTTCCTGGAAACGCACTGGGGTGGTGGAGCGGCCCTGGTTCAGGGCACCGAGGCTTGGGTAATACTCGATCTCACCCCGGGATCGTGGCACGTCACGACGTTGAATGGCAGTACGCTGGCCGTGCCGTTCGAAGTCACCGGCGAGTTCCCGGCCGATGCCGCAGCACCGGAAGCCAATGTTGAACTGGATATGTTCGAAATGGATTTCAAAGTGCTTTCCGGTGAGTTTGTTGCTGGCGAGAATATCGTGACAGTTCACAACTCGGGTGCACAAATTCACTTCGTAGATGTAAGTCAGGTTCCAGAGGGCACCACTGAAGAGCAGGTAAACGGTCTCTTCAACTCCTTCATGACCGGAACACCAGAGCCAGGCATGCTCAATGAAGAAGACACCATGCCGGTCTTCTATTCGCCAGAGCAGTCTCCGGATGTATCCATGACCTTCCCGTTGACGCTGGAGGCAGGTAGCTACCTTTTAACCTGCTGGATTCCCGATCCCGAAACAGGGCTTCCCCACGCGATGTCCGGGATGCATGAGTTGATTGAGGTCTCATAACAGACATCATTCCCCCAAATTGCCATATCTGAGGACCCCCCTTCCCCTCATGATGAATGGAAAGAGCCAGTGGACCTGCAGTTGTCCACTGGCTCTTTCGTTAACCGCAGGAGTGCATCTACTTAAGGCGAATCTGGCTGATTGGCGGAGCCGGAGTTCTGCCGCTCACTTCATCCAGGCGCTGGCTCATGTTATTGCCGATACGACTGGCGACCGTTTTGGCCCAGTTGGCACGCGGCCCTTCGAACAGCGCATCCAGTGTTTCGTACCAGTAATCGAGCCAACGCATGAAGTGGTGGTGCTCCAGCCCGTCGGGCATCACTTTGTTGTGCAACTGGAAATGCACCATCATCATGCCGCCACGATAGCCAGACTTCTGGAAGAGCTGTAGCTCCCAGAAATCGCTGATGATGGGGATGTGGGTTTCGAGGTTCATCTTCGCGACATCGAGGAATATCGGCCCCATCACTTCATCCTTGAACATACGGCCGTAAAACTCATGCATGAGCCGGACGATGTCCTCGCGGGATTCGATATCTTTGCGTACTGGCTGTGGTGAAACTGGGTTGGTGTTCATGACTCTCCGGGGGTGGGTCGCTATTCGGCATGCTCATTCAAGTGTGCCATGCTATTCGCCGAAGACCAAAGCATCTATGGAAAGAGCGCACGTATGCCGATTTGCTTTCGGGATTGCGCAAGGTCGGTCGTTGGCTGATTACGAGTACAATCGAGACATCGCAATGAAGCGATTCCCGAGTCAACGAAACCGAAGCATCACCAGTGATGCTTCGTACCCAATTGGGGAAACGCAATGATCGAACGACAAGTATTTGAAAACACCGATGCACGCCCGGATTCCAGCGGCTACTTCGGTCGGTTCGGTGGGCAGTTCGCGCCAGAAACGCTGATGCCAGCCATCAACGAGCTTACCGCCGCCTACGAAGAAGCCAAGAACGACCCCGAGTTCCTTGCCGAGCTGGACAAGCTGCGCAAGGAATATATCGGTCGGCCGACTGGTCTCTACGAAGCAACGCGCTTCGCCGAAGAAGTCGGTGGCGGAAACGGCCCGCGTATCTTCCTCAAGCGCGAGGACCTCGCCCATACCGGCGCGCACAAGATCAATAACGCCATCGGGCAGGCACTGCTCGCGAAGAGGATGGGCAAGCAGCGAATCATCGCGGAGACCGGTGCCGGACAGCATGGGGTGGCCACGGCGACTGCCTGTGCACTGCTGGGGCTCGACTGCATCGTCTACATGGGCGAGGTCGACATCCATCGCCAGAGCCTGAACGTCTTCCGCATGCGACTGCTCGGTGCTGAGGTTCGCTCCGTCACAAGCGGCTCCAGGACGTTGAAAGATGCGATCAACGAGGCGATCCGCGACTGGGTGACGAATGTCGATGAAACGTTTTACATCTTCGGCACTGTCGCTGGTATGCATCCCTACCCGCTCATCGTGCGGGATTTCCAGAAAGTAATCGGCGCAGAAGCGAAGCAGCAGTTCGAGGAGCAGGTCGGTGGACTGCCCGACATGGTTGTGGCCTGCGTCGGTGGTGGATCGAACGCGATGGG
>CAZYDY010000160.1:0-5238 GCA_964646245.1 uncultured Sphaerobacteraceae bacterium | reverse complement strand
ATATCGAGCTCGGGAACGCGATCACCGGCACGGTTGGCGATGCGGAGGAGGCGAGTGCCCTTCTTCTTCTGCAGGATGTCGAGAGCTTCTGGTTCATAGCCTGGAGCGAGGATGATATCCAGCTTGAGCTTGCGCATTTCCTCTGCGGTAGCGAGGTCGACGGTGCGATTCAACGCAACAATCCCACCGAACGCGCTCACGGTATCGCCCTCGTACGCAGCGAGATAGGCGTCTACGAGAGACTCCCGTGTAGCAAGGCCGCACGGCACGGTGTGCTTGATGATCGCAACAGTCGGCTCGCTGAAGAGTTGGGCCGCATTCCAGGCGGCATCAGCATCGAGGTAGTTGTTGAAGCTGAGTTCCTCGCCCTTGAGCGATTCGGCGTTGAGCAATCCTTCCACCGGATTGCCGGCGCGGAGGCGAGTGTAGGCCCGGGCATCCTGATGAGAGTTCTCCCCGTATTTGGGCGTTTTTGCGAGCCGCATGCCAATCGAAAGCTCGTCCGGGAAGTTTTCAGCGTCGGCGCGCATCCACTCGGCGACGAGAGCGTCATATGTGCTGACATGTCCGAATGCCTTGGCCGCAAGCGAGCGTCGCTTCTGTGGGCTGAGATCTTCCTGCTGAATATGATCGATGACGGTGCCGTAGTCGGCCGGATCGGTCACGATGATCACGTGGGCAAAGTTTTTCGCTGCAGCGCGCACCATGGCTGGTCCACCGATATCGATCTGCTCCACAACATCCTGATCACTCAAGCCATCCTGCTGGATAGTTGCTTCGAATGGGTACAGGTTGACTGCCACAAGGTCGATACCGGTGATCTCGTGTTCGTCCATTTGCTGACGGTGGGAGTCCAAATCGCGGCGCGCAAGGATGCCGCCGTGGATTTTCGGATGTAGGGTTTTTACCCGTCCGTCCAGCATTTCAGGAGATCCGGTGACCTCACTGACCTGGAGCACTTCCAGGCCAGCATCGGAGAGCGCCTTGTACGTGCCCCCTGTGCTCACCAGCTCCCAGCCGAGCGCTGCAAGCTCTCTCCCGAAATCCACAATGCCATCTTTGTTGGAAACACTCAGTAAAGCGCGCATTACTCTCCCTTTTATGCAGTTGCGTTGGATACCGCGGACAAGCCGTCGATAAAACCAATGCCATCATACCGCTTTCGGGCATAAGGTCAGCAGTCTGGCGGTTATTTGCCTTGACCCTACGGCGCTATTGGAGGGACAATAAGTGTCAGATTCCCTGTCAGGAATATCCTACTAAACTAGTCGGATATATGTCATACTGCATTCATCGGATATGTGTGTGGCCACCGCATGCCGGATTATTTTGCTGTGAAAGACAAGTTCTGAGAAGGGGTTTCTCATGTCGCTCGAGATGAATCGACGAAAATTCACGCAGGTATCTGCTGGTACGGCAGCACTCATGGCCGCATTCGGCCTTAACCGGCTGGCGGTGGCACAGGATGCTTCTCCCGAAGCGTCTCCTGACACAGTTTCCATCATTTCGGTAACCGAAGGTCCAGGCGAGGATGAACTCACTATTGTGCATGCACAAGGTGAGACCGTGGTGAAGAAGAACCCGGAGACGATTGTCTCGTATGATGTAGCCGCTATTGAAACCATTGAGTACCTGGGCGGAACACTCGCTGGTGTGCCGGAACTTTCGCAGAGCGATGTGTTCCAGTCAACCGATGCGGAAGTGGTGGGTTCGCTGTTTGAACCGGACTATGAGACCGTGAACGCCCTGGCCCCGGACTTGATCATCGTGGCGGGCCGCTCAGCAGCCGCATACCCGGATCTCTCCAAGATCGCGCCGACTATTGACGTCTCCTTCGGCGACGGCATGATGGAATCGTTCTCCCAGATCACCACTACACTCGGTGCAATCCTTGGTGCCGAGGAAGAAGCCGCTTCAGCCATCAGCGAAGTAGAGGACCGCGTTGCGAGCCTCCAGGAGATCGCTCCCGATGCCGGGACTGGTATCGTGGTGATGGTGAGTGGTGGCAGTGTAACGGCGCTCGCGCCGGGTAATGCACGTGCTGGCCGCGGTTCCCTCATTTATGAAGTCATCGGCATTAAGCCGCCGATCGAGGATCTCGAGACCGCCACTCACGGTGAGCCGATTTCGTTTGAGTTCCTGCTGGAGCACAATCCGGATTGGCTGTTTGTGATCGACCGTGATGTCGCCACCGGCGGCGAGGGTCAGCCGGCCGCAGAAGTGCTGGATAACGATATCATTCACGAGACCACAGCCTGGCAGAATGACCAGGTGGTGTACCTGAACTCGTTCGATTGGTACATCATTAGTGGAGCCAGCGTTCCGAGCTTCAACCGAATGCTCGATGAGATGGACGCTGCGTTCGGCGCATAATGTATCTCAACCGGCAGGAAGCGTATGCGCCCTGCCGGTTTCCCTTGTCTTTTGTTTGGAGTGTGTTTATTGTCCGCGCAGGTAATGCCCCAGCCGACACCCTCATATGCCAGGTGGTTCTGGTTACTGGCCGGTGTCACAGTGGCGCTCGCGATAGCAAGTGTGCTGATCGGTGCCTACTCAATTAATTGGAACGATATTCGCACGGGAAGTGACGAGTTCAACTCCATGATGGTTCTGGTGGTGAGTCGCATCCCCAGGACCGTTGCCATAATTGTTGTCGGGGCCTCCACGAGTATCACCGGCATGATTATGCAGATGCTCTCCCGTAACCGCTTCGTTTCCCCGAGTACCGCTGGTACGGTGGAATCCGCCAGCCTGGGTGTACTGGCAGTAACGCTTATGTACCCCGGTGCCCCGATTGGTGTAAAGATCCTGTTCGCCACGGTCGTCGCGATGCTGGGCACTGGCGCTTTCCTCTTGATTCTTCGCCAGATTCCCATCAAGTCGCCATTGATGGTGCCACTCATCGGCATCATGTTTGGTGGAGTGATTGGCTCAATCACCACATTCTTCGCGTATCGATACGAACTGCTACAAAGCCTTTCGATGTGGACGAATGGTGATTTCAGCCGGGTCCTGCGAGGGCGATATGAGCTTCTGTACATCGCGGCCGGCCTGACGCTCATAAGTTGGTTTGCTGCTGACCGATTTACCGTCGCAGGTTTGGGAGAAGCCTTCACCAAGAACCTTGGCTTGAACTATGGTCAGGTGCTGGCGTTTGGATTGGCGATTGTGGCAGCTGTAACCGCAGTGAACGTCGTTACTGTTGGCGCGATTCCGTTTCTCGGACTCATCGTGCCGAACGTCGTCAGCGCAGTGATGGGCGACAACGTTCGCCGCACGGCACCGTGGGTGGCGCTCTTCGGCGCGGCGTTCTTGCTGGCGTGTGATATCGCCGGCAGGACCTTGCGGTACCCGTACGAAATCCCCATCAGTGTTGTCGTCGGTGTTGTGGGTGGTGTCTTGTTCCTGATCATTCTGCTAAGGAGGGGTGAACGTGCTAACTAGCGACGCTATTGCTTCTCCAAAGCCGGGGCCGCCACTGCGGCTGAGCCCGATGGTGCGAATGGGCATCATCTTCCTCATCGCCGCCGCGCTGATTGCGGTGTACATGACGATTGATTCCCGCGGAAACTGGGATTTCATCCTGCCATTCCGCGGACGAAAGGTGATGGCGATCATTGTGGTCTCCACAGCCATTGCCGTCTCGACCGTCATCTTCCAAACCGTTACCGGGAACCGTATTCTCACCCCATCCATCATGGGATTCGATTCGCTCTACATGCTTATCCAAACCATCGCGATCTTCACGATGGGTGGCAGCCAACTGCTCCAGACTGATCCGAAAACGCGATTCCTGGTTGATGTCATCGTGATGGTGATGTTCAGCGGGTTGTTGTTCTGGTGGTTGTTTATCAAGGCGAATCGAACGCTGCACCTGCTGGTTCTTATCGGAATCATCTTCGGTATTTTGTTCCGAAGTATCACCAGCCTGCTGCAGCGAATGATTGACCCAACTGATTTTGCAGTGCTGCAGGACACAGGGTTCGCCAGCTTCAACTCGGTTGATACAACACTGGTAGGCTTAAGTGCTGGCATCGTGACGGCTGTGATCGTGGTGATAGCGCTACGAAATCGAGTGCTGGATGCACTGATGCTGGGCAGGGCGTCGGCCATCTCCATTGGTGTTGAGCATCAACGCGAGGTGATGATCGTCCTTACCATGACCGCCGTGCTCGTGTCAGTCAGTACTGCACTTGTAGGGCCGATTACATTCTTCGGTCTGTTAGTAGCACACCTGGCATACCAAACCATTGGCAGTGCCGGACATCGATACACCATTCCCGCCGCCACGTTGTACGCCGTCATCTTTTTGCTTGGCGGCCAGATGGTTCTCGAGCGGGTATTCAACTTCAATTCCAGCCTGTCGGTTATGGTGGAATTCTTCGGTGGATTGCTCTTCATCCTCCTTCTCCTGAAAGCGAGCTCCAAATGATTGAAGTCAAAAACGTTACAAAACTCTACGGCAATACCGCCGTGGTGGAAGATGTTTCTCTCGAAATCCACCAGGGAGGCATCACCTCACTCATTGGGCCGAACGGAGCAGGAAAGTCGACACTCCTCGGTATGATGAGTCGGTTGCTCAAGATCGACGGCGGCCAAATCCTGGTTGATGGTATGGATGTCAACGCCACCCCTGGCGACCAAATGGCGCGCAAGCTGAGCATCCTGCGGCAGCAAAACCATTTCGAGGCACGCCTCACCGTGGAGGATCTGGTCACCTTTGGTCGATTCCCGTATTGCAAGGGCCGCCCGACGGTTGAGGACAAGAAATTCGTAGACCAGTCGATCGATTACCTGGAACTCGATGACCTGCGATATCGCTACCTGCACGAGCTTTCAGGAGGTCAGCAGCAGCGCGCATTCGTTGCAATGGTGCTCGCGCAGGATACCGATTACGTCCTGCTTGATGAGCCGCTGAATAACCTGGATATGCGACATAGCATCGCGATGATGCAGCAGCTGCGCCGTATTGTGAACGAGTTGAACAAGACGGTCGTGATTGTGCTGCACGATATCAACTTCGCATCATGGTATTCGGATGAAATCATTGCCATGCGCGATGGCAAGGTCGTTTACCATGCTGGCCCGGAAGTGGTGATCACGCCTCAGGCGCTGTTGGATCTGTACGATGTGGAAGTTACCGTCGAGACAATCCAGGGCAAATCTGTGGGCGTGTACTACGGTGCCATGAGTATCCCGAATCCGAAGAAGGTCGTCGTCGCCGAGCATGACTGATCT
>CAZYDY010000159.1:0-5253 GCA_964646245.1 uncultured Sphaerobacteraceae bacterium | reverse complement strand
GCAAGCGTCCACGCATCTTCGAACCCGAGCTCTCGTAACGCGTTCATCGGTTCGCGATGACGACCAATGTTGAAATCACCGACGATCACCGTCTCGATGGATGGGTCAATGAGGTGTTGCAATCGATCCACCAGCACGGCCATCTGCACAGGAATGCCTTCTTCGACATAGGTGAGATGCGTGTTGATGAAGAGCAGGGGAGTGCCTTGAACCTGGAGCCGCACCCACGTTGCAATCCGGGGAAGTGTTTCATTTGCTGATTTACTCCCCGGAGTATCCGGAGTTTCGCTCAGCCAGAACGTACCAGTCTCTTCCGCCACGGCCACGCGGGTATCGACGAAAACGGCGCAATATTCGTCACCAAGAATCGGATCTCGACCTTCGCCCACAATCTCGTAGTGCTGTAGTTCATCGCGCAGGTAGGCGAGTTGGAACTCAAACCCTTCCTGAATACCCAGTATCGTCGGCTCTTGCTGACGGATGGTCTCCGCAAGAACGGCCTTGCGTTGCTCCCAGTGCAGGATATCGCCGCCATTCTTGATGTTGTAGGTCATCACGCGCGTATCGGGGTCAGAGAAGATTGATGGCAACCTGAAAGCTCCACACGGGCCCGCGCTTCATACCCGGACCCACGGTCGATGTTACGAACGCACCTTGCCGACGCAAATCGTCCACGGCATGGAGCCGGTAAGTAACACCACGTCCAGTTGCTTGCTCACGAACTTGCCGAAGTCCTCACGACCCCAGAAATTACGATGGTCCGGGTCGCTTCCCTTCGGGTCAATATCCAGGTTCTTGCCACGGGCAGCATTCGCCAGGCAGAAGAACGGCTCATGCGGCACGCTCAGCACGACATACTTGCTCGCGACACGGGCCATCTCAGCCAGCGCCTTCTCCGCCTCGTGAAGATGTTCCATCACCTCGAACGCAACCGCGACATCGAACGAATTGTCATCCTGCTCGATATCGTAAATGCTGCCGGTGGTGAAACTTGCACGCGGGTTGCGCAGTTGCGCCAACTCAACGCTCTCTGGCAGGACATCGAAGCCGGTGATCTGCAGCTCGGGCATCTCGGAAAGAAGGACTTCCGCGACGAATCCCTCGCCAGCACCGCAATCGATCAGGGTTTCAGGTTCCAGGCTCTTCACAATCGAAGCGATCTTGGCGTGGAACTTGTCGATCAATGCACGCTGCAGCTTGCTGCTACTTGTGTGTTTGCGGTAGTTGCTGGTGTCGACTGAATGCTTTGGTTCATAAAGGAATGTTTCGGAAATACTCATTCGTGTCTCTGTCCTTCCTTACACGGATTCAGGTTGCGGCAGGTTAGGATGCCCGTTGCTCCGTTTGGAGAGCCAAATTCGGGTGATAGCGTACAGGATCGGGATTGCGCCAAACAACGCCATCCGGAAGATCACAGCCGCTGCCACTACCTCTGCTCCCGGTACACCGGCCATACGTGCGACCACGTACATCATCGCCTCTCGCACCACTGCGCCACCGGGAATGGGGCTTAGCATCCCCACCAGCAATGGCAGCGATGTGAGGCCAATCATAAAGACCAGCGAGATCTCTACACCCATTGCATGAACCAGGAGCGCAAGCACAATGCCTTGGGTTACCCAATACAGCACGCTTGCCACAAACGCGCGTACAGCGTCCACAGGGCGATCCAGGGGAGATACGATTATGCGGCGCACGAACCTCACGGCACGGCGGCGTTGCTCCGCCTTGCGGAAGAACACCACCAGCAGCCCAAGCACCACCACCAGGCCGATGATGCCGAAATTGGCGTACCGGGAGGCATTGGCGCCCAACTCCTCAGTGACAGCGGAGGTTGAGCCAGGAGCGAGGATCAGCCAGATGATGGTGCCGAGTCCCAGCACAATCACATCCATGCCGATTTCCCAGACGGCGATAGTTCCCGTTGCGTGCTTGTCCATACCGAGCGCGCGTTTGGTCAGTGCGGCGCGGCTCGGCACAGCCAGCCCTACCGGGGCGGCATAGTTAATCACGACCGAAGTGAGGAAGGCTTCTGCAGCCTTGGGGAGATCGCTCCAGCCCTGGGCCATCTTCACAAGTTCATGCCAGCGAATAGCAAGGATCCAGAGGCTCACCAGGTAGATCGGGACGGCGATAAGCATATCCCGCAGGTTTGCCTCGCGCAGGACCTCCCACAGTTCCCCAAGTGCACCCTGCCACCACAAAACGATAGTGGCAATAACGACACAGATCAGGAAAATGACAGGCGTCGGAATTCGCAGGAGCTTGCGAATTCCCTGCTTAACGGGAGATGCAGCGGGTTCGCTCACGGAGTCTTGCCGGGCTCAGGCTGTGATAGTGCTGGGCGTGTTCCAAGTCCAGCCGTCTCTCGCAATGGCAAGAGTTTGTCTGGCTGCGGAGCGTTGTTTCCAAAGCTCAGGTATTCGCCCAACAGTCCCAGTCCGAAGAATTGGGTGCCGATCACGATCATCAAGACGGCTGCCATCAGCAACGGTCGGCCGCCAATAGCTTCGTTATTGATGAACTTCTCAATCGCCAGCCAGAGGCCCATCAGTCCACCGATGAAGCCGAACAGAATACCTGGCAGTCCAAAGAGATGCATCGGTCGCTGACGATATCGTGTGATGAAGATAACGGTGAGCAGGTCGAGGAAGCCCTTGGTCAGGCGGCTCCAGCCGTACTTGCTACTGCCCCAGCGGCGAGCGTGATGCTCAACCGGCAGTTCGGCCACGCGGAATCCCTCTGCGTTTGCCAGGACGGGTGTGAATCGATGGAGTTCACCATAGAGGCGAATGCTCTGGGTTACTTCGCGGCGGTACGCCTTGAAGCCACAGTTGAAGTCATGCAGTTGCACACCCGTGGATTTGCGCACAGTCCAGTTGAAAATCTTGCTTGGGAATGTCTTGCCAATTGGATCCTGCCGCCGCTGCTTCCAGCCGGATACGAGGTCATTGCCTTCGTACAGCAGTTCCATAAACCGTTCGATCTCTTTAGGATCATCTTGCAGGTCGCCGTCCATGGTGATGACAACATCACCGCGGGCCGCGGCAAAACCGTGACTCAGGCCTTGCGCCTTGCCGAAGTTGCGACGGTGTCGCAAGCCAACCACGCGTGGATCGCTGGCGTTCAGTTCCTGGATAATTTCCCAGCTTCTGTCCGTAGAGCCGTCATCTACAATCAGAATCTCAAAAGGAAGCCCGGTTTTCTCGAGCTCAGGTATGAGGGCGTCGTAGAGATCGTGGAGATTGCCTTCCTCGTTCATCACCGGAACCAACACAGTCAACGACTGTATTGACGGCGGATGAATGTCAGACACGAGTCGCGGCATCGTCGCAGTGGATACCGGTAACGAGGGTCGGCTTGGTGAATCGGGGGCAGCTTGCACCACAGTTCTTACTCCAGACAGATGTGTGAGTACAGGGCAAAACCTCCCTGCCTACGGGCCTGACTATACGTCTGCGGGCAGGTGTAGCGCAAATACTATTCCGTTGGCGGCGTCTGGATCAAATCAGCACCTGGGTCATCCTGGCTGCCTTTACCAGGCACAACCGTGAGTTCCTCGGCACCGTCATCACGAATTACGTAGATCTGCTGGTAGTCACCGACAGTGTCCGGGAAAGAGACGGTTTGCATCACGCTACCGGTTTGCCCGACCTTCAGGTCACTAACCTTCGTATGTTGACCCTGCTTGTTCACGCACCACACCTCGTGCTTCCGCTGGGGATCAAGGTTCCAGGCCACAAAGATGCCATCCTTTTCTTTGGGATCGGCACCGATATGGCCACCGGTTTCGTCGTGACAGTCCGGGCAGGTGGTTTCCATTGCCATGACTTCGATTTGGCCAGTAGGAAGGTCCCCATTCGAACCATTGAATGGCAGGAAACTCCACATCCCGACAACGAGTATGGCAACTGCCAACCCGGCGACGAGACCACCGAATGACCATGGCATCTGTCGCGAGAAGCGAGGCGTCCGCCCTGGCTTTTGGTTGAACGAACTGGCTAGCGCAGGCTTCCTGACTTCTGGCTCATCTCGCTCCGCCTCGAAGCGCGCCATCAAGCCCTGTTTGGCGCTGGCTGGCGGGTCGATGTGTTCTACGGAGTAGGCCAATAGCTGCAGGCTTTGCTCTATTTGTGCGAGCTCTGCCCGACAAATCGGACATCGGGCGAGGTGAGACTCCATTCGCTGCTGATCCCCTGGTTCGAGTGAACGCATTGCAGCTTCTTCCAGGTGCTCCTGGCAGAACAGGCAGTCATCGGGTTCTTGGTTTGTGTGCAGATCAGTCTTCATCATTTTGCACCAGTGCCTGTATATCTACGGAATCCTGCAGTTTTCTCAATGCCAACCGCATACGTGTTTTCACGGTTCCAAGCGGAACATCCAAATGTTCCGAGATTTCCCGCTGCGTCATTCCGCGAAAGTACCCGAGTTCCAATACAATTCGTTGATTCTCAGGTATTTCACCCAATGCGCCTCGAATAACGTGCCCAGTCGTTGTGGCTACTGCCTGCGTTTCCACGGGTACATCCGTATCTCGCAGCGTACCCATCAGCAGCTCGGGCTCCTTCGATTCGGCCTTCTGGGGCCGACGCTGCTTCTTGCGGATTTCATCAATGGCCATGTTATGTGTAATGCTCAAAAGCCAACTGATGAGCGACCCGCGTGAATCGGAAAACCTGCTGCATCGTCTCCAGGCCCGCAGGAAAACCTCCTGCGTTATATCTTCGGCGTGATCCCGATCATTCAGCATGCGAAACGCGAACGAGTACACCGGTCTGCTGTACCTGTCGTACAGCATCTCCATGGCAGCGGAGTTACCCACCGCCAGGGCCTTCATGAGATCAGCATCCGAAATATCGTCTGGTATTGCCGCAGTAGGAGAAATGTTCATACGAGACACGCGGTCAATACCAACCTGTTCCGGAGCCTGCCGATTCAATAAGGTATACGGAGGGCGTATGACTTTGGATGTATGAGAACGTCATCAGGAGCTCCAGGATAGTTCAGGGTGCAGTTCACCGAACCATCGCACGATTACGACATCCGAGTCTGTTGGGAGTGTTCCGACAATCTGGTGCATGCCTTCAAGATTTGGGTCGGTGTTCGGGAAATCCGAGCGGATGTGTCCACCGCGACTTTCCTCGCGGTCCAGTGCTGAAAGCGTAACCTGTTTGCTGATGAGCCGCATATTTCGGCTGATGAGGGCCTCGCGATTCGCGACTGGCGGAATATCCGGGGTGCTGTCAATAAGAG
>CAZYDY010000158.1:4010-5266 GCA_964646245.1 uncultured Sphaerobacteraceae bacterium | reverse complement strand
CCCCAGCCAATGAAGACGTTTCCATTGTCTAACGTTTGCATGTTGGCCTGGAACGGGGAGTGCATACCGCCATCGCGGTGGTACTCACGTATCAGGGTCGCTGTCATCGCATCTTCGTCGAGTTCGAAAACCAGGCCCCGGCTCTCCGCCTTGGATTCGGAATCCACATTATCGAAGATGGATATCGTGCCGTCGTCCAAACGTCGCGCATCGTGCTGCACTGCGAACACGGCATGCGGCTCCAGTGCGAAATTCGAGTACTTGCCACCAAGCCGCCAAATCACCTCATGAGTGTTGATGTCGATTCGGTAGACCGCATGGTTTGTGCGAGAGGAAATTAGAAGGTTGTCGTCGTAATCGATTTCGATGGAGTTGACATGAATGTAGTCCCAGGCGATTTCAGTATCGACGGGCTTGGGTCTGTAGGATTCCTGCACCGGTATGTGGTCCAGCGAGTGCCATTCCCACCAGACATCTCCTGTGGATATATCTATTTCCTGGATAACGCATTCAAGAACGTTGCGTCGTGTGCCTGCGTCGTTCACCCATACAGGATGGTAAGAGAACACCCAGGCAGTACCGTAGCTGCTAATCACCATGTCGTGAACATCGAGGCCATTTACCCCGTTACCGCCCTGAACATAGGCGATTGGTTCGTACGACTGGTTGGCGATTACGAAATGCGTATATCCGTAGCCGGTGAGCTTGGCGCCGTCTGACCATGTGATGACTGGTTCTCCCAGGTATTCCTGGACTTGCAAGCAGTAAAAGGCATGATCGGGATTAGGAGAAACATGGTGCCAAACCGGCTGGCCATCATTGTCATATAGTGTTGCACCGGCTTGCCCGTTCGGTACATGTGGGGTCACTGCGATGAGGCCGTCAGTCGTGCGTTCTTCATCAAACCGTGTGACATCGACCTGCGCAGGAGCGAGATCCGGTCGGGATTTGAATGTGTGAAAGACGTTCGGGTCCGGATTATCCTCGCTCGCGGATTGCGCTGGTGGGCGAGGAGATTGCTCTCCAATGACGAAAGTCGCGGATCCGTCAGCGGACGTGGTTAGTGGGACAGATGCGGTAACAGTCACTTCCTCCCCGTCGAAGAACTGGGTGTCGTGGATCCAGCTAAATCCCTGACCATCTGAATGTTCACGAATCACTCCCGATGCCGGCCCGGAGAGGGAGCCTTTGATCATAAGCGTTCCGATTTGTCCGACAGAAACATCACGGAAGGAAATGGTAGTGGCGGGAAGGGC
>CAZYDY010000158.1:0-3910 GCA_964646245.1 uncultured Sphaerobacteraceae bacterium | reverse complement strand
GTTACTGAGGATGCGTAGGATCCACCTTTGGCTCTCGTTGCTGGCCAGCCAGATACCGACCACGATAGGGAACCAAACGAGGAACAGGAGTATGGGGGAGAATGAATCGATTCTCCATTGCATCGCCACAGGCGCCATTCTGTTGACGATTACGAGGGCGAACTCGAGCACGATGCCCGGCGCCCATGCAATGGCACCTGCCAGCGATGGGGCGATGGTGGCCAGCACGGCGAACAGGTAGGTGATCGGGAACGCGACAATCATGATTGGTGCAATCAATATGTTGGTCAAAATGCCGATAGGTGACCAAACGCCGAATGCCATGAATGAGATGGGCATTGTGGCAACAGACGCAAAGATCGGTGCGCTAACAACCTCTTTAACAAACCGCCTGTTGCTTCCTTTACGCGTGCGGGGGAGCGCAAGGCACAGAGCCATGGATGCCGAGGCGGAGAGCCAGAATCCAACGGCGTGAACGGCAAGTGGCTGGATAAGCGCCATTGTGCCAAGCGTGAGGGCCAGAAGGGTCACAGGATCCGGGCGTCTGCCAACATGACTCCCTGCGATAGAGAGCGTTGCAACGATGGCCGCTCTTAACGCGGGCGGTTCCATTCCAACAAAGAGCGTAAAGCTCCAGACCGCAAGTATGAGCGCCAGATGAAACAGGAGGCGTGACCGAATAGTTTTCGGTCGGAACCAGAGCGACAGAAAACCGATTATGAGCGTTACGTTCTGGCCACTCACCGCCGTGAGGTGCGAAGTACCGGTTGCCTGGAAATTATCCTCTGCCTCGGAGGACAGGCCGGAATCGTCTCCGGTCACGATTCCTGTGCCTAATGCGCCGGGATCGCCGGGTAACAACTCCTCCAGACTCGACGACACGTGTTGATTCGCCGAAGCCAACCACTGAAAGATCACGTTCCCTGGGGAGATAACACTCACGCTTGTGGCTCGCGCTGATCCTTCAGTTCCTTGTGAGCTAACGAAATTGCGGTAGCCAGTGGGAAGCTCCTGGAGCGTTTCGAGGCGCCAGTCTACCCGGATAGTTTGACCACGACTCAGTGGAGGATTCTGAGTCTTGAAATAGACGAGTACTTGAGAGTTCGCTTCGATACATTGATCGGCAACGCAGATTTCAGAGACAGAAAGTATCGCCCGATGCCCGTCAGCCGATGGAATCGGAAAGCTGCTGACGCGTCCGACTGCTCCAGTTGATAGGCCGAGTTCGGGTGTTGAGGTAGTTGAGGGAACATCCTGGGAACGGACGGCACCGACAATCACCATGACGCAACAAATGAGGATCAGCCCAGCCTGCTTGCGATGTTCGACAAGTTGAATGATGAAGAGGACTGAGAGGCAGATCGGTAGAGCATGCCATTCCAGCCAGACGCCAGCGAGGGCTGAGAGCCCGATAGCAATACCGTTAGTCATTTCCGGTGACGGTAATGAACGGTGTTACCGACTCCACCAGCGAAGCCGAAATGCCCTCGACATCTTCAATATCTTCGACACTTTGGAATGGCCCGTTGAGCTCGCGGTAAGTAACGATGCGTTGGGCAAGCACATCTCCGATGCCCGGGAGCTCCTTGAGTTGGTCGACGCCGGCAGTGTTGATATTGATCAATCCGGTCGTCGACTGCGTATCGCCCTCCGGCGCGAGTGTCGGGATGATTACCATTTGCCCGTCGAGGACGCGCGAGCTCAGGTTCACCAGGGTGTGATCGGCATTTGGTGCCATACCACCGGATGAATTGAGCACATCGATAAGACGAGCTCCGGGTTGAAGATGGACAACGCCGGGAGTTGAGACCGCACCTCGCACATCTACTGCGATTAACGACTGAGGTGTAGCGAGAAATGTGATGGTGGGTACTTTACGAGAATCCAGCCAGGAGTATGTGAACAGTACGATCACCGCAAACGCGACAATGATTCCCAGAAGTACCAGGATTGAGGACCGTACGGCATCTACTTTGTCCAGGCTGACAGGCTCTGTGGCTTCTAGCCCCGGTGACGCCATTTTATTCCCATTGCTGTGAGGCCAGAGAACAGAAGCACGAAAAGCATTTGAACCGCTACAGGATCGGGCGTCAGATCGAAACCTCCACCTGTTTCAGGCAAGGAAGTGACCTGCGGTGCGGCGGACTGTTGTGAGCCCGTTTCGGTCGAAGAGTTCTGTTGAGGGGCCGGCTCGGCTCCCGGAGGTGGCCCTACCGTTTCATCTGGCGCCTGTACGGGTGCTTCGGCAGCAGGCGGTGCCTCCGTTGGTTGAGCTACGACTGGAGCGGCAGTCGGTTTGGGAGTAGGGAGGGGAGTTGGCAGCGGCGTGGGAAGAGGGGTATCGCTATCCAGCACTCCATCGTCGTTGTTATCAGGATCGAGATAGTTCGGAATACCGTCGCCATCGTCATCGCCAAGATCCTGCCGCAGGAGCTCGTGCGAAAGAGGAGTGGAAGCCGCCATGGCGGTGTCTATCGCAGAGACGGAAAATACCAGCGCCGCGATTAAGACGTAGCGCAAGCCGATCGCACGTGACATGACAAGGTCCCTCTCGAATCGATGAGCGAATTCATTGCCAAAAGGCGTTGTTGTTTGACTGAGTGGAATTTAGCGGGTGGGGCAATATTTTGTCAAGATATGCACGTGGTCATTCGCAGTTCGTTGAGAATTCGCAAGCGTGTGCGGAGACTAACTGCTTTGCCCTGAAGATGCATATCCCTCTCGCAAGAGGGCTTCAAGGGTGTCTGCGTCGCTGGCGGATTCGAGGGTAAACCCCTCCACACAGGACAATGCGAGTTGGGCAACGAAGAGCGACCTGGCACTTACCGACTGCCTTGCCAAGCCCGATTGCTGAGCTCGGGAGAGGAATTCTTCGGTCAAATTTTGCAACTCGTTACAGTGAGACGAGAGTGCCGAGTGGGGATCATTCACGGAATTGAGAAGCAGAACTGCCAACCCCTCAAACCTTCTTACGTAATTACGTAGAATAGTGAGCCAATCCTGCAATGCGGACAAACTGTCTTCCGATTCCAGGAGGGAGGTTCGTACGTCCTGAAAGTGGAGATGGCACGCGCCCAGAGCCGCGGCGATGATTCGATCCCGGGTAGGGAAGTGGCGATACAACGTACCAGGGCCAACTCCTGCCTGCTTTGCAATGCTATCCAACGGTGCGTTAATGCCATGAAGGGAAAATTGATCGAGTGCAACCTCAATGATTCTCTCTTTGTTGCGTATCGCGTCAGCGCGCCGTGGCCTAACTTCTTTCGTCAATGAACCTCCTCCTTGCCGTTACCTTGACCATAGAGCATCCTCGCTCATACACTACCAGTGTACTAAACGGAGGGTGTCTCCATTTATCCGGTACGAGAACTGATATTACTACAGGTACCCGGGTAAAGATGAGCACTCTCGAAGCCATTTGAAACAGGAAGGCCGAAACTTGACGGTCCATTTGACCACAGATATAGATGAGCGCCAGCCTCACCAGGCTGAGGCGGAACACGAATCAAATCTTGACCCGGAAGATTTCAAAGCGGTTTTTCGCAATCATCCGGGAGGCGTTGCCGTGATCACCATGGCGGGACCGGAGGGTCCGATGGGGTTCACCGCAACATCGGTTTCCTCAGTATCCGCTGATCCCGCAATACTCGTTTTCTCCGTCGCCGGAGGTACCTCCGCTCGAAAAGTGATTGAGATGGTGGATTCCGTCGCCATCATTTTCCTGGCTGATGATCAGCGAGAGATTGCAGATACGTTCGCGCAACGCGGAATAGACCGCTTCTCGCAGGTCGAATGGCACGCCTTGCCCACCGGGGAACCGATCATAGATGGATCTGCCGCCTGGATACGGGGTCCTATAGACCAGCGCATGCCAGTCGGGGACAGTCTATTGGTCACTGTACGGGCGTCC
>CAZYDY010000157.1:0-5276 GCA_964646245.1 uncultured Sphaerobacteraceae bacterium | reverse complement strand
CGTCGCTCCCAACCGAATGCCACCACCAGGTGCCCGGGTGTTTCCACTTGCACTGATTTGATTTCAGGAACTTCAACCCCGACCGCTTCGTGCAAGTCGCGCACGGTTTCCATCAACCTGTTGGCTGTATCGTCATGCAGTTCAGATGGGACGTCTCCGATCTCTACCTTGATCGTCGGCGCCATGGAGAACAGGTTGGGACCATCAAGGTCACGGATTTCCACAATACGCATCGGGTTTCCCCATTGGTTCGCTCGCCGTAAGCGGGCATGCTGCAAGTTTCGAGAGCCTCAGGCTCATCCGCGTGATACCGGTATTGTGGTCGTTCCGGTGGGATTTCGCTAGAGAATCCAAACCTGCAGTGAAACAACCGCCAGGTTGTAGACCACATGTGCAACTACGGCCGCCATGGTTCCGTACTTCTTGGCCAGCCAACCGAAGATCATGCCGATCAGGAAGAGGCCCAGCAACACCCAGGTAAATCCGTATTGAGCGTGCAGGAACGTGAAGAGCACAGCAGACAGCACCATTCCGAGTCGCGGCTGGATCGCGCCCCGGAAAAGCACTTCCTCACCGATACCCGAGCTCAGGGCTAGCACAATCGCCACAAAAGGAGTGGTGACCCCGGACGTCATGGCGTCCATGCTGTTCTCGAGACTGTCCAGGACATCGGGCTGCAGCCATTGGGTCAACAATCCACCGATGTTCGCGGCAACAAACGCTGCCAGAACACCTGCAAGGCCCATAATGATTTGGGTTGAAGTCGGCTTCTGGATTCCGAGGCGCAACGTCGCCTCCGGGCCAGTGCGGTAATTGCGGTATCCAACTGCAACGTATGCAAGGGCAACAAACGCAAGCAACTGCTGCAGCAATCCGGTGGTGAGTGCTGTGGCACTGTTATCTGCAATCGCAATCGGGTCTGATTCGACGAACGCAGTCGGGATGAGGAATCCGAGCAAACCAAGCACGATTGCAAGACCAGACCAGTCGATCGGCGACTCCGGATCCATTGGCAGCAGTTTACCCATGAGCTGGCGGAACGGCTTAATCAGCGGCAGGGAGAGTCCGAGTCCAATGCCGAGTACTGGAATTCCTTCACCTCGACCGTTTACTGCGAGCGCCAGTCCAGCGATAAAGAGCAATCCGCCCGGCATTCCCCACAGGAGATAAAGTCCCATCATGGCGGCCTTATCACCGGTGGAAGCCTTCTTACACCAATTGACGAGTCCAAAAACAGCGGCGAGAGCGACGAACGAAGCAAAGAGCGCGGCAGTAAACTGAAGCATGGACTCGGTACATCCTTTGGACTGAGAAAAATCCGCGGCGCAGAACCGGCCGCCAAAGCATCCCGCCTAGTATAGCTGCCAGCGATGCTAAACTTTTGACATTGCGGAACCCTATGCCGAGCAGGAGATTGAGTTGCAGAAACCAGGTAAGTCGGAAAGCACAACACCACGCCAGAAGCAGCGCCGTGGTGGTCTTGGGCGTGGTTTGGGGTCGTTGATCCCAACGGCTCCGGCCGATACATCGACCTCATCTGCCAACGATTCTTCGCTCCAGCAGGTTGCTATCGATAACATCCAGCCGAACCCCTACCAACCACGATTGCACATGCAACAGGAGCAACTGGAGGAGCTCGCCGCCAGCATCCGCACGCATGGCCTTATGCAGCCCCTGGTGGTCTCCGGGTCGGACGAGACAGGCAAGTACACACTCATTGCCGGAGAGCGTCGCTGGCGCGCCTCCAGGCTCGCCGGGCTGAACGAGGTTCCGGTGGTCGTGATGACGGCAACGCCACAGGAAATGCTGGAGTTGGCGATCGTCGAGAACGTCGTCCGCGCCGACCTGTCCCCCCTTGAAGAGGCACACGCGTACCGGCGGTTGATTGAAGACTTCACCCTCACCCAGGGAGAGGTTGCCGAACGCGTCGGGAAGAGCCGTGTCGCGATCACGAATACCCTGCGACTCCTCAATGCACCAGATCAGGTACAGCAGGCCATTGTGGATGGTGAGATCACCGAGGGTCACGCTCGCGCAATGCTGGGGCTCCCGACCATCGCTGAACAAATTGAGATGCTTGAGCAGGTTCGCAGCAAGAACCTGAACGTCCGCCAAACCGAGAACCTCGTGCGCAACTGGTTGAAGAAGCCGGGTGAGAAGCCGAAATCTGAATCTACGGCCATAAGCACAGATATGCTGCGTATCGAGAGTCGATTGCGTGAAGCGCTTGGCACCCGGGTCACGCTCAGGTCTGGAACCAACTCAGGCGGCAAGATCGAGATCGAATATGCCTCCGACGAGGAATTGCAGGCGATCTATGATCGGCTGGTAGAAGAAGAGCTCTGGTAATCAGCCGAGATTTCGCACTGTCCAATTCCGACTTCGTACCGCGTCATCCTTCACCGGTTCGCTGACGGCGATCACTTCCCACCCCTGCTCTGCCAATTCATTCCCGAGTGTTTCCTGCACCAACTGATCAATGAGCCATTTGGGATCAGAATCTCTCAGGCCATCCGGAACGGATTCGTCTCGCACAATCACTGAATCGTCACCCGTATGCAAGAGCACGGTGAACCAGGTGGAATCCTCGCCGATACCAATCACACCCGATACTGTAGCGAATCGCATTTCCAACGTCCCTCATTACCTTCTATGTACTGGCATTGCATTCGTATACTAATACCCATTGAGTTCGAATCGCGCGTGCGCGATTCTTTATTACCTCACAGGAGATAGTGCACCATGGCAACACGCGACGATCTCTCCAGGAGCCTGACCGAGCTGCAAACGCGCCTCGAGTCGCTCCGGGGGCGTCTTTGACATCGCCAACGATGAGCGAGAAATAGCCGACCTGGAGCAACGAAGTGCTCAGCCCGGCTACTGGGATGATCCGGATTCTGCCCAACTCGAAATGCGCCGAATGGGAGAGCTAAAATCCCGCGTCGATGAATTCAACGAAACCCAGGAATCTGTCAACGACTACCTCGAAATGCTGGAACTCGCTTCCGATGAACCGGAAATGCTGGATGAGATTGAGCCCGAGCGCGATGCTCTAAAAGCGAAAGTCGATCGGCTGGAACTGGAATCAGCGCTAGACGGTCCGCACGATCGTTCGGATGCGCTGCTGATCATCCACGCCGGCGAAGGTGGTGTTGACGCGCAGGATTGGGCAAGTATGCTCAGCCGTATGTACTTGCGCTGGGCCGGAAATCGCAACCTGAAAGCAGAGCTGCTGGATACGACCGATGGTGAAGAAGCGGGAATCAAGAACGCCACCATCGAATTTCAGGGCGCGAACGCGTACGGTTTTCTCAAGGGCGAAGGCGGTGGGCATCGCCTGGTGAGACTCTCACCATTCGATTCCAACCATCGGCGTCATACTGCGTTCGCGTTGGTGGAAGTGCTACCGCAAATCGAGAGCGACAACGAAATCGATCTCAATATGGATGACGTGCGGGTGGATACCTATCGCGCATCCGGCGCAGGCGGCCAGCACGTGAACAAAACCAGCTCGGCCATCCGGCTGACACATATTCCATCTGGAATCGTGGTCACCTGCCAGAACGAGCGGAGTCAGCTACAGAATCGGGAAAGCGCGTTCAAGATCTTGCGCTCGCGATTGCTGGAAAAGAAGATGCAGGAAGAAGCTGCCGAGCGGAACGAGCTCAAGGGAGATGCCATTTCGGCCGGATTCGGCTCACGCATTCGCTCGTACGTCCTGCATCCATATACACAGGTGACCGATCATCGTACAGAAACATCCGTTGGCGATGCCCAGGGTGTGCTTAACGGCAATCTCGATCCGTTCGTAAATGCCTGGCTGGAGCACCTTGTATCACCCGGAGATTCGGAGGCGTAAATGTATTGGACTGAACGACATATCTTTGCCTGCACAGGTAATCACTGCAATCAGAAAGGCGCTGCCAAGGTTGTCAACCGCCTGCGGTTTGAACTCATGCGCCGAAAGTTAAATGACCGCGTGATGATGAACACGTGCGGCACCATTGATCTCTGTGACATCGGACCAAATGTCATCGTGTATCCCGATAACGTGGTCTTCAGCAATGTCGAAGAGAACGACGTTGCTGACATCGTCAAGTTCCTCGAGGGTGGAGATCGCCCGGAACGCCTGCTCATGAACGCCGATTCACCATCTGAAAAGAACCGGGAATCGTTCTTCAAGACACTCATGGATTCAGGCAACAAGGCTTCCCAGGACCAAATCAATGGCTTCGTACAGGACCACGATCTGGACGAAACCTGGATTCAGGAACAACTGCGTCGCGGCTTTATGAGTAAGAAGAAGAACGAAGAGTCAGGTGATGATGTGTTCGCCATGACAAGCATGGCGGCTCGCCGGTATCGTCTCAATAAATAAACTGGTCTCGTCCCTGCCAGTGGAGTAATCTGGCTGAATCCATCCGAAGTTTTTGAGGCGACTGAATGAGCAACGAATCGGATCAATCGAACGCTGGATCACAGGGTTCAGGCGACGACACATCAAATCGACCAGTGATATTTGGGATCAGGCTGACCAACGAACGCATCTTGCGTGTCGTTGTCGCGATCCTGCTGGTTTTCCTTTCCCAACTTCTCGGAGACCGGCAGTTCCTGATTTGGGGACTCATCGCATCACTGGTCGTGGTGTTTGTTCCCACCGGACGAGCGAGATATTTCGTTGCGGGAATTGTGCCCTACGCTTCCGCCTGGTTCGTATTTTCATTCTTGCGCTCGTTCGCCGATGAAACACTATTCGCCAAAACCCTAAACCTCGAAGTTCTCGACTTCGAACGCTGGATGTTTAACGGCGAAATCCCCACCATTCGACTGCAGGCCGAGTTCTACACGAGAGGCGCTATTGAATGGTGGGACTATTACTTCACCTTCATTCACTGGAGCTATTTCCTCGTGCCCCATGGGTTGGCACTCTGGATCTGGTGGCGCAACAAGCGTGAGTTCCAGCACTATCTGGCTGCAATGACGATGACGCTCTTCCTCGGACTCGTCATCTATTTCGTGATTCCCACAAACCCACCCTGGATGGCACCTGAGGCTATCGATAGTCCGGGCGCGCCAGTAGTACAGCGCATTATGGGCAACATCGCAGAACAAATCGGAGGCGGCCTCTACGAGGCCGGCTACAAAATCGTTGGAGAAAGTAACCCAATTGCCGCTATGCCGAGCATGCACTTTGGCGTGACATTCCTGCTCGTATGGGCGGCCCGGGGCCGTGGAACCTGGTGGGAAATAGCGGCGTGGTTCTATTCGCTCAGCAT
>CAZYDY010000156.1:0-5277 GCA_964646245.1 uncultured Sphaerobacteraceae bacterium | reverse complement strand
GCTGCCAACACGAGAATGAGGATTGTCGCGAACTGCATGAGGTAGTAGGCGAGGTTTGTTCCGCCAAAGACACCGCGTGCGATCTGGCTGACGACGGTCTCGTAGCCAGCGTCACCCTGTTCCATTGGCACCGCACCATATTGATGCGCCAGGAATGTGATGCCTGCGAACATTACGGCCAGAATACCGATCATCCATGCCAGTGTGTTTCGGGCATTTTGCCACTCCGGCTTCTGGAAGGCGGGGACTCCATCGCTGATTGCCTCAACTCCGGTGAGGGCGGCGCAACCGCTGCTGAACGCGCGCAGAATCAGGAAGATGGTGATACTCCCGGAGCCAACCATCGCCTCACGAGAGGGTTCATGAACGTCGAAGCCGGAGGCGCCGTTTCTCACGATGCCGATCACGATTAATGCTGCGACTGCGATCAGGAACAGGTACGTAGGCACCGCGAAGATGGTGCCGGATTCCCGAATACCGCGGAGATTGAGCAGCGTCACCAGAATGATGAAGAACGCTCCCCAGAGGACCAAATGGTCATGAACCGTGGGGAACGCAGAAACAAGTGCACCGACAGCGGCGCTGACGCTGACAGCCACCGTGAGCACGTAATCGACCAGGAGTGCGCCTCCAGCGACCAGCGCAGGGGTGGTTCCGAGGTTGTCTTTGGCCACGATGTAGCTGCCACCACCGTGTGGATACGCCTTGATTGTTTGGCGGTAGCTTGCACCCACAATGAGGAGTAACAGCACAATGCTTGCGCCGATCGGCAGGCTGAGGCTGAGGGCTCCGAGTCCGGCGATCAGCAGCACGCGCAGGATTTCCTCGCTCGCATAGGCGACCGAGGAGAGCGCATCGGAACTTAAAACCGCCAGCGCTTTTGTTTTGGTAAGGCGTTGATGATCGGAGTCAGCGGATTGCAATGGGCTGCCGATGAGCGATCGCTTCAGTACCTGGAAGGTCCGTCCGAGCGGTGATCGTTGCACCATGGAATCGGGCCCGGCTACGAGGATGTTCTCGGCAAGTTGGCGGAACGCCACCGGATCGTGCTTCATCACATGCACATATCGGTCACCTGCCAGGCGACCTCGCGACCTGGTCCTGTTGTGGAGTTCGGGGAGAAATCCATTTTCACCGGCGGGATTGGGATCGAGGTGAGGCGAAGAGTCCGGGTATTCCGAGCTTTTCATTGAAGGGGCCTGAATCAAGGGCAGACGATGGCCATCGCCCGCGTCCAGCGGCCGGTGAGATCGTCTCATCTGGTCTGGGTCACCAGAGAGAATACACCCGCTATTGCTGGATTGCAATGGAGCGGACTTTATCGCTGGGCACGGTATGATAGTGAAGAACGTACTGAGGTGTCGCTGTGCTGCGAAACCGACTGGCTGGTTGGTTCGTTTGCAAGTACAGAGGCACACAGGATGCGTGCCGCAGCTCAGCAGGGTGTGGCAGAGGAAGGAAACCAGAATGATGACGAACGGTTCACCACGTATGCGGTGGGTCTCGCTTTACGGGCTTTTGATGTTGCTGCTTTCAGTGACTCCCGCTGGTGTGGCGGCGCAGACGGGTTTGACCCCGGTTGGCGATGTCGCTCAGGAAACCGGTATGGGCATTGAGCTGTTGCTCGTGGATTGTCCGCCGGATGCTCCTGAAGATCCCAGCGACCTCGTGCCGGGATGCACGGATGGCCGCGCCGGTCTCAATGTCAATGTGACATCTACAGATCCAGCCCTGGGTATCGACCAGGCAAAAGTCTCCGTGAAGCCATCGGATCCGGGCCCGGGTGTTATCAACACTGGCGAGATTCCACTGGGCGAGTATCGGGTAGAGATTGACCTACCCGTTGAAGACAACGACTTCTTCTTCGAATGTCGGGTTCGTGGCGCGCAAACAAACGATGTGCCAGTCACGCCGGATCCAAACGGAGCCCCCAACGCGTTCATCGTGAACAACGATGCGAACGCTGATATTGTCTGCCAGGCGTGGATTACCCCGGCGGGCGAAAACCCGACCATGGAAATCACCTACCGTGAGTGCGCTCGCGCTGATTTCCCAAGCGACAGTCGAACATTTGAAGACCTGCAGGCCAACTGCACCAACATCTCCACCGATCCGCCGACCTTCAACGTTCGCCACCTGAGCGAGCCTGGTCAGCCGGTAACCCAGCATCAGCAGGATGCCGAGGGCAAGGTGGACCTCACCCTGACACCGGGTGATTTCGACCTGTTCACCGATCTTGGAATGGATGATTGGGGCGAGTATCTCCATTGCGAGTACGAAGGCCAGCCGCTTTATGAGAAGGATTTCCATCCTGAGCGCGGCATTGTAACGTTCACCAACCTGTTGCAGGGTGAAGAGTTCACTTGCTACTGGTTCGGCGTAAGTGCGGCCGATGACGCTGCCACGGCCGATCAGCCAGTTCAGGATACGACTACTCCTGCACAACCGGAACAGGATGCGCCGGAGGATGATGCGGAGGTTCTTGAGCCGCAGGAAACCACCGACGAATCTGCACAGGTTCAGGAATCACAGAACCAGACACTCCAGCAGACGAATGCTGAAGATGTTGAGTTCACAATCACCTATCGCGATTGCACACGCGGCGACTTCCCGAACGATGATCGCACCTACCAATCCCTGGTTGATAACTGCACCGGTTTCACTGCTCCTGGCCCGACATTCAGCATTGTGGATGCGGACAATACCAGAGTGACCGAAACCCTGGACGCGAATGGTGTGCTGACGTTCACACACTCACCTGAGTCGTTCACCATCTACGCCAACGACCTTGACCCCAATCAGTGGGGCGAGTACCTCTTCTGCTCGTACGATGGCGGTGAGATTTACGAGAAGCCATTTGGCGAAGGCAATATCAACAGCTTCCAGAACCTGGTGGCCGGTGAGGTCTTTGACTGCGACTGGTTCGCAGTGGAAGCCGTAGACGCGCCGTCTGATGGCGAAGAACCACCAGTTGCGCAGCCACAAGCTGAGGAACCCCCGGTCGACGAGCCGGCCACAGCCACTCTCGATATCACCATGTCTGCGTGCCAGTCGGATGAAATCACGTGGGATACGAGTTCTGTTGATGCCTTCCGCAGCAACTGCGAGCCTGGTATCGAGAACATGGTCTTCACCCTGGAAAATGACAATGGAGATCGACTCTCCGGCGTTTCCTTGCCAACCGGTGAGGCCACCATCGATGAAATCCCTGATGGCAACTGGTACCTCTACAGCGAAATTCCGCTTGAAGCGGCTGACGAATACTACTTCTGCTCAGTGGACGACGGTGCGTACACCGCCATGCAACTGAGTGAGCGTGGTGTTGCCAGCTTCCCGGGCGTTGATGGCGATCAAATCGATTGCGAAATCTATGTTGTGCCCACCAACCTGCGTGGTGAAGTGACTGGTTCCTCTGTTGAGGTGCATCTCTCCATCTGCCCGGGCGGATACGAGGGTAGCAACTGGTACGCCGATTGCCACGATAACGGCACCAATGGCCAGTCGTTCACCATCGCCGATGCCAATGGTGAAATCACCGCTGAGGCTGTTGTTGAGCGAACACCGGGCCCGGCCATCGCACGATTTACCGAGCTTCCAGCCGGTGAGTTTGTGCTCCGCGGCGGCCCACCACAGGATTTCGGAAGCGTCTTCCTGTACTGCTCCGATCCTGCCACGAACACCCAGCTTGAAACGACCTTTGAAGGTGGCATGGGGTACTTCACCCTCGCCGAGAACCAGAGCGTTATCTGCGATTGGTACTTCGTGCCAGAGGATGGCCGGGGCGAGCCGACTCCAACTCCTGAACCGACCAGCGCCGAGATTTTCACCACCATGTTCATCTGCCCACCAGGCGTGAATGTGGCAGGATCGTCCTTCGGTGAGCTGGATAGCGCATGCTCCGAGCGACTTAGCGATGTACCCCTGACCCTGCAGCGCCCGGGTGGTGTGCCGATTACCGGCCACACCGGCGAATCTGGTGAAGGCGCGCTTCGGTTCTACGAGCTCACCGGTGGCGATTACGTGCTGACACCGCAGCTGCCAGCCGATTACGTCAGCGCCGCAGTCTACTGCGACCTGAATGGTGGCGATGTCTACCAGAAGGCACTCTCCAACGGTGGTACGACCTTCGTGAATGTCGATGGAGAACTCATCAGCTGCTCCTGGTTCGTCACTGCCAAACCGCAAGCGGCTCCTGGCCCGACCGGCAGCATCACCGTTCGTGAAATGCTGTGTGAGGGCGATAGCTCCACCATTAAGGATTGGGAGCAGGAATGCCAGCCAGCCGCCAGTGGCGTGAGCTTCACGCTTGCATCCACCAGTGGTGATATCAACCAGACACTCACACCGAACGCCGAGGGCGTGGCCGTATTCAGTGGCCTGCCGAATGGTTACTACGAGCTTCAGCAGAGCGAAGGCGCATGGTGCCGGGCCCGCGCTGAGCGCGTGGATTCCCAGAGTCGACTGGGTGTCGCCGGTGGAGGCAACACGGATGTGTTCATCTACCAGTGCAACCAGGAGATCGGCTTGCCAGATACCGGTGCGGGTACCATGGCCAACAGCACGAATGTGCCTGTGACCGAATCGATCATGCTTGGCGCTGGAGCGCTTCCGTTGTTCGCGATTGCTGCCTGGCAGATTCGCCGCTGGCAACTTGCCAGTGTTCCCGCCGATGCGGTGCAGGTGCATGAAGCACTTACCCGCACGCGCGACGGTTACCGATACCGGTAATTCGAGTAAACTCAATCCGGGACTGTTCGTACAGATCAATTACACCAGGCAACACAGTCCCGGAACGAAACAAAGGAGAACGCGGATGAAGAGACGAGATGCAATAGGAGCCATGATCGCCGGCGCAGCGACACTTGGCGGATTCAGCAAGGTGATCGCAGATACCGGCAGTCAGTTGCCGGCCAGTTCGCTGGAAGGTTCGCGCTCTGGTCCACTTGGTCCATCGGACGATGTGCAAATACTTGCCTCCGAACGACCGGTGGCGATGATCATTCCGGAAGCGAATGTCGATTCCGAGGTGGAGATCAACCACATCGTCGATGGCCAGATGCTTAATCCCACTGGCCCATGGGTCGTTTCCTGGTATGAAGGCACTGGCCTGCTGCACGAGAAGCGACGCAACATGCTCTACAGCGGTCACGTCGATTACTGGGATGTGGGTCCGGCCATCTTTTGGTCTCTCGTGAATGTACCCGAGAACACCGAGATTCTTGTGCTTGGTGACAAGGGAGGCGAGGCCACCTACGTCATTGAGTACATCGAGCGCGT
>CAZYDY010000155.1:0-5299 GCA_964646245.1 uncultured Sphaerobacteraceae bacterium | reverse complement strand
TCCGAAATGGCAACGGTGTTGAACTCCATCGGCGTACCGCCGGCGGCTCGCACGCCTTCCTTCACCTTCTTCGCCAGGCGGCGGAGGTTGAAGTTACACGGCATCGTTTCGATCCAGGTATTGGCGATACCGATTACCGGTTTGCGGAGATCCTCATCGCTGAACCCGATCGCCTTCATCATCGCGCGGGCACCGGCGCGAGATTTTCCATCGTAAAGTTCGCTACTCTGCTTTCGCAGATTTTGCGCAGTGTCCTGGCTGGTCATACTGGCTCCAAATCCACCCGTGAAAACAGGTATGAAAATGGCGCCGTGCAATAGTGCACAGCGCCGTGCTCTTACTATTCTTGACCTGAATGCGGCATAACGCAACTACAGTACAGGCGTGGCTGCGGGAGTTGCATCCGGAATCTCAAACACCGGTGGCAGTTCAATCAATGGCGTCGCCGGGTCCGTCACCACGTCTACTTCTGCATAGGTCGGAACGCGGTACATATTTGTGGCCTGCTCCCACGCATATGCAAGGCTCAGGAGTTTGGCATCGCTCCAGGCGGTGCCCATGATGCTGAGACCTACCGGCAGACCATGGACCAATCCGGCCGGTACGGTAATGATCGGATATCCTGCCGTAGCAGTGAGCCCGCTGGATGCCCCCATGAACTTCTCGCCATTCGCGAGGTCGGTCATGGCGGCAGGTGCCATCGTGGGTGCGATCAGTGCATCGAGGTTGTGTTCCTCCAGCAGGAAGTCGATGCCTTCGTCCCGACTGAGACGATTCAGCCGCTGGTTCAGCTCCTCCATCATTTCCGCATCGTCGTCGCTGGTGGCTTCAGCCATTTCAAAGATGTTCTGGCCGAAGTACCGGAGCTCCTCTTCGGAGTGGGCATTGTTGAACGCGATCAGGTCGGCCAGGGTCTGGATATCCGGATCACCGCGTTCAGCGAGATACGCGTTCAGGTCCCGCTTGAACTCATACACCATGCGATCAAACGAACCCGGTACTTCGTTGAGCTCGTCCGCGGTTGGAATATCGGTTCCGTTGACGATTTCTGCACCAAGCGATGCGAGAGTCTCCAGCACCCCTGCGAACACCTGGTCCGTTTTGGCACTGTACCCCTGGAAACCGAAGTTCGTCGGCACACCCAGGCGAGCGCCCTGGAGCGCATTTTCATCCAGTGCCGCGAGGAAATCTGTGCCTGCCAGCGATTCACTTGCAGCGGTTGCTTCATCACGCTCGTCAATACCGGTCATCACCGTCAGCGTCGCCGCTACATCGGCCACGGTTTTGGCCATAATGCCGGTAGAATCCTGCGTGTGACTGATGGGGATCACGCCAGCACGGCTGGTGAGGCCAACGGTTGGCTTGAACCCGACCACGCCACAAACACTGGCCGGACAAACAATGGATCCGTTTGTCTCTGTCCCCAGTGCAACCGTTGCAAGGTCCGCTGCAACTGCTACGGCCGATCCAGAGGATGATCCGCTCGGGTTGCGAAGTAACGAATAGGGATTCTTTGTCACACCACCACGACCGCTCCAGCCGCTACTGCTGTCGAATCCACGCATGTTCGCCCATTCGGAGAGATTCGCTTTGCCAAGAATCACCGCCCCGGCTTCGCGTAGCTGAGCCACAACAGTTGCATCCTGAGGCGGTGTGGAGTCCATCAATGCCAGCGATCCGGCGGTGGTGTGCATGGAGTCTGCGGTATCAAAATTGTCCTTGAGCAAAACCGGAATGCCATGCAGCGGACCGCGCACATTGCCTGCTTCCCGCTCGGCATCCAGATCATTGGCAATCTGGAGCGCATCAGGATTCACTTCCAGCACCGATCCGAGCGCGGGACCGTCCACATCAAGCGCCTGAATGCGGTCGAGGTACATTTGGGTCAACTGCGCTGCGGTGAGTTCCCCATCCGCCATCATGCGGGCAGCCCGCTCGACGGAAAGTCCCACCAAATCAGGGTGTGGCCCTGTAGCTGCGCCCGGAGTGGCATCCTGCGCATTCGCACCAGGCAACAGCGATGCTGCCGAAGCCGCGATGCCAGTCGATACGAGCGTACGTCGGGTCAGTTCCGATTTCGAATCCTTCATGCTGATTCCCCCTATTCGCTATGTACAGTTGTTTCAGTTTACAGATTTTGGCGAGAAATGGGCTGAAGTGGCTATACTGCAATCGATGAACAGGTTCGCCTAAGACACCTCTGCACTTCACGAGAAAGACCATCTATGGGACTGGCACAACTGCTGAGCAATCTTCTCTATCTCTACACACTTGTACTTTTCGGACGGGCCTTGATGAGCTGGTTCGATCCAACGTTTTCCAGTGCTATTGGTCAATTCGTCTTCAAACTCACCGAGCCGGTAGTAGAGCCGGTACGTCGTATTATTCGTCCTATGGGCGGGCTGGATCTTTCGATCATGGCCACGATCTTTCTCCTGATCATCCTGCAGCGCCTCATCGCTTCGTCGCTTTAGGGCATTGAGGTGGCGGATTTCATGGCCAGGCACTAGACCGGGTCGTGAAAATCTCTTACATTTGATCCAGTATTCCGGGTATCGATGTGCTCGCTATCCGATTCATGCAGACAACCCTCGTGCCAGGGGTGGCGCGGAGTTCTAGATAACGGAGCGAATTATGCTTTTCAGGCTGCTTCTCCTTCTCAATATTCTCGGGCTTTCAGTTGGCCCGGATGCCCGTGACGAGGAAGAGCTCGGCGGCAAGGCATTCGGCATGGTGGTAACCATCTTCACCGCCATCGGCCTGCTCGTTCTGCTCACGCTGGTGGTACTGGGTATCATGGCGCTGACCGGCTCCTTCGACATCGAGCACTTCGATCCGCTCACATAGGTCAAACCAGACAGCATGATGTATGAACCGGCGAGGAATCCTCGCCGGTTCATTGCGTTAATCGGGCAGTTCGAAACCGATCAGCTCCATCAGGCGAATCGCGTTCGATGATGTCGCCAGGCCGGGCCGCAGGTGATAATCGAACGTCATATCCGGCTTGCCATTCTCTCGTGTGAACTGCTCGGCGAAGTGCACCGAAATGGCTTCTTCTTCCAGCGAGGTATCGTCGATCAATTCCAGGTCGTGACTGGAAACCGCCCCGATTGCGTTCATGCCGGTAAGCTGCTGGAGCACATGCCGGGAAGCGATCTGTCGTTCAGCGGTATTGGTTCCCTGCAGGATTTCATCGAGCAAATAGAGGGCCATCCGGTCTTCAGACTGTTGCACCAGGTCGATCACGGATTTCAGCCGGAGTAACTCCGCCATAAAAAAGCTGACTCCGTGCGCCAGCGAATCTTCCACCCGCATGCAGCTACTTATTCGCAATGGCGGCATCGTCATTTTCGCAGCGCACACACTGGCACCTGCCTGCGCAAGCACGGCATTCGCTCCTATCGCCCGCAGCAAGGTGCTCTTGCCGCTCATATTGGACCCGGTGACGAAGAGGAACGTGCCAGCGGGACCAACCTCGACATCATTCGGCACGGCGATGCTCTCGTGCAGCAGGGGATGCGCCATCGCCTCGGCGCTGAGCCCCTGGGCGTCGGAATCGATGGCGGGCATGGCCCAGCCTGGATTGTCGTGCGTGAACACGGAGAGGGCTGCCAGCGCCTCCCACTCACCCATCGCATCCAGCCAACCGTGAACGTCTCTTCCGTGCGCCTCGCGCCAGTTCTCGAGCCGATCGAGAACATTTACATCCCACAAAAATGCCATCTGTAGCGGGAAATAGAGCATGGACCCTGGCGGCATCGAGAAATTGGCTGTGCGAGCAAGCACCCGCATCGCAGAGGCTGCGCCGGAGAGTCGCGTAGCGAGGTCCTGAAGCATCGGAGTGGCCGGCGCATCCGTGGAAATACGCGCCATGATTTGCCCGTACCCGGAGATCGCATCCCGCATGGGAGCAACTTCCTGCACGCGCATGGCTGCCTGGCTACCGGCAGCAACGAACACGAGGGTGTTCAGCGTAACCGGCAACAGAATTACCGCCCAGGGAATGATGCCGAGCGCAAAGAGAATTGCACAGAGGATCACCAGGCCGGGTCCGATGAGGGCGATCCAGCGCAGCCATTGACGATTCTTCAGCCAGTCCGGCTGACGAGACCACTCCAGCAGGACCGTAGCATCCGGGATCGATTCACCGGCGAAGTTCACAGCCTCCACATCCTGGCGGAGATCCAGCTTCGGCGCCACTTCCGCTATCGCCTTCTGACGATCATCGAGATCGCTCAGGTTTCGATCGGTCAGCAGTGCGGCGTAAAGCGCTTTCCAGCCATGACTGGTAGCCGGCGTGCCGATCCTCTGTGCGACGCTCGCGGGCCCAACGATGTTGAGGTCGTGGGCGTAGTGATGTGTGCGGTCCGCTCCTGACTCAGGCGGAGTTGGGAGCTCATCCCAGGTGTGGTTAAGGCGAGCAATGGCGCGTTGATTCACCGTTATCCGCGCCTCATGCTTGTTGCGAATGAGGCCAGCGCTACGTTGCTGGACCGCCAACACGATAAACGCCATCAGTCCAACTAATGTGACCAGAGTCCAGGCGGTACTGGCGTTGTCCCACAGCTGCCACAGTCCAACAATCGTGACGATAGCCGCCAGCAACCGGACGTTTCCAAGCAGGCTCCATCGGCGATGTGCCTGGTTACGGAGTTCAGTGGCGTCGTTTAGTCGTTGGGCATAGGTGCTTGCGGGGGTATCGGGCAACGGTGTTCCTCTCGGGCGATTACGGAATATCGCTAGCAATAGTACCGCCCCACCGGTTGGCTATGCCCGCAAACACAAAGAGGGCCGGGAATAATCCCGGCCCTCCTGGGTATGCTATGTGGTGCTGACTACTTCCAGCCGGCCAACATCTTCTTCACTTCATCCCGATGACCTGTCTCATCATTAATCATGTCATCAAGCTGAACTGCCAGTGCTGCCTCGCCAAGCTCTTCGGCCTGTTCGCGGCGCTTCTTGTAATTCTCAACCGTCTGGGCCTCAGCCTCGTAGATGTATTCCAACATCGTGCGGGCGTCGTCGCTCTGCTTTACGGGCCTCGGTTCCACAGTCGGCTCACCACCGAGGGAGGCGATTTTGTCGGCCAAATACTGCGCATGCGCCTGCTCGTCCGGAATTTCTGATTGCAGGAACGCCACCAGTTGCGGACGATACGGACCCGTTACCTTTGCGGAATACGTGAGGTAGCTGATGATCGCGTTGTACTCACCCGCGAGGTCTTCATTCAATCCCTTGATCAATTGTTTCATCGTTGTTGGTTTGGACTTGTCCTTGTTTGCCATGGAATGATGGCTCC
>CAZYDY010000154.1:2672-5326 GCA_964646245.1 uncultured Sphaerobacteraceae bacterium | reverse complement strand
GTCCAAATCATCAAGGCGTCTTTCCTGCAGACTGCCCCATTACCGGAGATCCTCGCGTGATCGGCAGGCGAACGTTGCTGGCTGGTTCGCTAGGCGGACTGTTGTTCGGACTTACCGGTGTTGCCTTGTTGCGCAACGATTCTTCAATTCGATTTATCGGTCGGCGCCAGACAATCATCGCGCTGCTGGACACGACTACCGAAAGAGTGCTGTTCGTGCTGGGCGAGAGAGACGATGAACTTCTCGCCTATATTGCAGGGCTCACAACAGTCGGCAACGCGCGAATTGACCTCGTGGTGGCGAGTCATCGGGTTCTCGCTACGAGAGCAGCCCGAGAGCACCTCAACGCAGGTACTATCCCAACGCTTGTGTTGCAGATGAGTGGGTCTATGCCTCCGATCCGGGGAAACGTCACAAACATCAGCGGGGGCACAACACTGGATCTTGGCGGTAAGGCCGTGATGGAAATCGATGTAACCGGGACAGAAGCCGATCATCCAGATTTCCTCGTGACTATTGACATTCACGGCAACCAACTGCAGCTCGCAAGCAGCGAGTACTCACTCAGGATGAGTGAGATTGGGAACCCGACGCTCCTCGCGCTACCTGGCTCCGCAGCAGGAGTTGAACGCCTGAATATCTCTCCAGAAGTACTCGTATGCAACGCGCCAAACCCCGACCTGGCAACGAGGCAAGTTGAGGTTTTCGCCTCAGATCCATCGATTGTTCAGATTGGAGAAGGTAGTCTCACAATACGGGAAGATCAGTTGTCGTCCTGATCTTTTATCCAGTCCGCGAGAACGCTCTTGCTGGAATTGGAATCGTCTGTTCGGGGTGACTTGTTACCAGGCGGTGAGCTGCGCCGCGCATTGCGTGCGTTGCGTTGCTGGGCTGGAGTGGCATCTGGCCAGGTTTGTCGCCATCCGGAGCCATAGGTTGACGGATCCGGTCGGGAAGACTCCTCAGATTCCTGCCAGCTCTTTACCTCGAGGATGCGAACAGGTTCTGCTGTTTCACGGGGTTCGGTTTCGTCTTCCTCAACGCGGTAAGGGCGAGTGTCGGTTCCCTGCTGGTAGAGCGACGTAGTTGGTGGCTGCCAGTCAGTCACATCGTCAGAGCGCTCTCGCACAAACATGCCGAATATAGTGGCGAATCCAACGCCAATCGTGGCGATAAGCAGCACTGTACCAAATCCATCACTGAGAAATCGGGCGATGATGCCGCTGGTAACGGGCTCGACATTTCCTTGAGGCACGATGTGCTCCGAGTACAGGTTGATAAGGAAACCGGTGGCGATCATGGCGTTGAACAGTGCCAGGTACGCACCGTATAAACGTCCGCCAGGTCCGGCTCGATATGTGAATGCGGCGCTGCCACCATAACCAATCAGCGCAGTGATGCCGAAGGTAATGACGACGCTCATGAGAAACGCCGCGCCGCCTTCTCCCATACCGAAGAGACGCTCGAACAGGCCTGCCCAACGTTCTCCCCACGATTGGGCCATAAGAATTCCCAATAGCAGGCCACCGGAGACGCACATCTCTCGGAGTCCCCCACGGTAGAAGCCGATTGGTACCATCATCAGGAAAATAATGAGGAGCAGGAAATCGAGCACAAGTGAGCCCACTAATCGATCTCCTCAGTGTCCACCAGTCGAAGAAGCGCTCCAAGCGGGATCCAGAGCCAATCCGGCCGGTTGTTCATTTCGTATCGCAGCTCGTACAGGGCTTTCTCGGCAATCATCAGGTTGAGCACGCTGACAAATGCATCGTCATTCGAGGGAACAAGAGGCAGAGGAGATGACGCGATAGCCTCGCGATATGCTGCGACAAAGGCCTCTCCCGCGTCTTTAACCCAGGCGGCAATCTCCGCGCGTTCATGTTCGTCTTCCGTCTCTTGAATCAGGGTGGCTCCCGCGTAATCGAGCGAACGAACCATACCAGCAACATCCTTCAAGGCCGGCAGTTTCTGGCGGCGTTCAGCCATGGTGCGGCTAGGCTCGCCTTCGAAATCGATAATGGCGAAGTCGTTTGAGGAAGTACGCAGGGTCTGGCCAAGGTGATAATCGCCGTGCACGCGAATCAGAACCGTGCCGACCATGCTCCAGGCATCGCCCATCATCAATCCGAGGCCCTTGTGCAGGCGCTCCACCTCATCCGGCTGCAAATGCTGCGAGAGGCCCTCTACCGATCCTTCCATCTCCGAAATGACGCGTCGGATAATCGTCTGTGCCTCGTCTTCTCCAATGACTTCCGGAGTAAACGCCTCGTCTTCAGTACCATGGGAGAGCGCCATATGGAGCTCGCCCGTACGCGTGCCAAGAATCCGCACGTCTTCAACGAGTTTTTCGCGCTGGTCAGGCTGCCGCAGTTGATCCAGCAACCAACTCCATCCATCGCCCACATTCGGGACAAATTGCTGCAAAGCAGCGATATCAAACCGTTCACCGTTCAGGGTCAACTCGACCACGCCAAACAAGTCCGCGGCATGCGCAAACTCGCCAACGCGCATAAGATGCGCGCCGATTTCCAGGTCGGGATTGATACCCGCCTGCACGCGACGGAAGAGCTTTCCGATCGCCTGATCGCCAAAGATGATGCTGGAGTTACTCTGTTCGCCGGTAATCAGGCGAATAGCACTATCTTCCAGGTCCG
>CAZYDY010000154.1:0-2572 GCA_964646245.1 uncultured Sphaerobacteraceae bacterium | reverse complement strand
GCGAAATTGCTGCTCAAGTCGTTCGCGGTCCATAGTACCCCTTCACATTACTGGTTCTGGGGCTTCTCGAGCCGGAACCAGTAAAACGAGTGCGGACCAAACGTCATGAAGTACGGAAGATCACCGATCATCGGGAAGCGACCTTCCCCGATTAGCTCTACTGGCTCGTAACCCTCCCATTCAGAGAGGTCGATTTCAGCAGCCTGCACGAATCGACTCAGGTTTACGGCGCAGAACAGGATTTCATTTTCCCATTCGCGGATGTACACAAGGATCTTCTGATTCTCCGGATGAAGGAATCGGATCGTGCCGCGTGCGAATGCCTTGTGCCGCTTGCGAATCGCAATCATGCGCTTCATCCAGTGCAAAAGGCTGGTCGGTACGCGCTGCTGTGCCTCCACGTTTACCGCCTGGTACCCGAACACGGGGTCCGTGATTACCGGGAAGTACAGTGCTGCGCTATCCGCACGGCTGAAACCGGCGTTGCGGTCCCCGTTCCACTGCATGGGCGTGCGCACGCCATTACGGTCACCAAGGTAAATGTTATCGCCCATGCCGATTTCATCACCGTAATAAATCACTGGTGTTCCCGGCATGCTAAAGAGCAGTGAATTGAGCATTTCGATCTGGCGACGTCCGTTATCCAACAGTGGCGCAAGGCGTCGGCGGATTCCGACGTTGATGCGCATGCGTGGATCCTTGGCGTACTCGAAGTACATGTAGTCACGCTCTTCATCCGTCACCATTTCGAGCGTGAGCTCATCGTGGTTGCGCAGGAAGATGGCCCACTGATTCCGATCCGAGATTTCCGGAGTGTTCTCCATGATCTCAACGATCGGTGTCCGGGTTTCTTGCCGCATCGCCATATACATACGCGGCATAAGCGGGAAGTGAAACGCCATGTGGAACTCGGGATCATCGTCTGTACCGAAGTACTCCACAACATCAACCGGCCACTGGTTCGCCTCCGCCAACAGAATCGCGCCAGGATACTCAACATCAATCATCCGACGAGTCTTCTTCAGGAACTCGTGAGTCTCTGGCAAGTTTTCGTTGATCGTACCTTCGCGCTCGTACAGGTATGGAACCGCGTCGCAGCGGAAACCATCAAGGCCGAGATCCATCCAGAAGCGCACGATGTTGAGCATCTCTTCCTGCACTTCGGGATTGTCGTAATTCAGATCTGGTTGATGGCTAAAGAAACGGTGCCAGAAATACTGGCCCGCCTCCTGATCAAACGTCCAGTTACTCGTTTCGGTATCGGTAAAGATAATGCGGGTTCCACTGTAGCGAGTCGGATCATCGGACCATACGTAGTAGTCACGCTTGGGCGAATCCGGGTTAGAGCGTGCTTCCTGGAACCACTCATGTTGATCGCTGGTGTGGTTCATGACCAGGTCGGCGATCACGCGTATGCCTCGCTCGTGGGCTGAATCAACGAATCGACGGAAGTCCTCGACTGTACCGAAGTCCGGGTTGATGCTGACAAAGTCAGATATGTCGTAGCCGTCATCCTTTTGGGGCGATGGATACATCGGCATGATCCAGATGCAGTCAACCCCCAAACTCTCAATGTAATCCAGTTTATCGGTCAGCCCGGAGAAGTCGCCGATTCCATCTCCCGTTGCATCCATAAAACTCTTGACCGGCACCTGATAGAAAACCGCATCCTTGAACCACATATCATCTCGAGTCAACATGTGGCTTCCCCACTTTCGTCCATTGCACCGGGCGCACTCGGCCCGATCTCTCGTTCCTCACCAACCCGATGCAGGTGCGGTCTGTATTGTTCAGCATACTGAGTTTATGGCATGGACGCACGCAAACTCCCCCTCATCACACGCAGATTTCTATGTCACAAAACAAGATCGACGTATTCCACATGTTGCCACGGTCGAATGTGCAAGATCACAGCAGGATTTACATCCGGATCGAGAGTGATTTCCTGCCACGACCCTCTCCAGCTATGGACGTGATCACCGTTGAGAACGTCAACCGCAAGGTACTGATGATCCTCTTCGATGTCCCAATCACCGATCGGCAGGTTGAACCAGGCACTTTGCGTCTCAAACGGATTGAGGTTGCAGAAAACAACCACAATATCGCTGTTATCCTCCGTGCGTTTTACATACCCGATGATGTTGTCGTTCTGCACTTCGAAGAACTCGAGGTTGTCGTACTCCTGAAGTGCCGGGTGTTCCGAACGAATGGCGTTCAGGCGGCCGATATAATCAGAGATATTGCCCTCGCGATCCCAGTCCCACACTTTGTATTCGTACTTCTCCGAGTTGAGGTACTCCTCCTTCCCGGGCACGGGTGTGTTCTCACAAAGTTCATAGCCGCTATAGATTCCATAGACGCTGGAAAGCGTGGCCGCCAGCACGACACGGTACTTGAAGGATGGCTTACCACCGATCTGCAGAATCGTTGGATTGATGTCGTGCGTGTTAGTGAAGAAGTTTCCACGGAAGAAATCCTTCATCTCCGTCTGGGTGAGTTCACTCGCGTATTCAACCAACTCATGCTTGTAGTTGCGCCATGTGAAATAGGTGTAGCTCTGGGCGAAGCCTGC
>CAZYDY010000153.1:0-5358 GCA_964646245.1 uncultured Sphaerobacteraceae bacterium | reverse complement strand
AGAACATGGCGCTGGAGTACACCGGTCAGGAACAATCGCAGTTCCTCCTCTACTCCACCCAACTCGATGCCGCCAGAGACGATGTAGAAGGCAGCACAGACGTGAGCGAGGCTACTCTCGAGCAGATGATCGAGGACAAGCTCTACGTTCAGGCAGCCGAAGCACAGGGCGTGGATATGAGTCAGCCTGTGCTGATGCAGACCGCGTTGAACACCTGGGCTCCCACGGATTCCCCGCTGGTAACGCCCATCCCGTCTCCAACCATGATTCCAGAGCGTGCCAGTTGGGCTACCCAAACTGCCGAAGCCATGCAGACGCAAGAAGCTGAAATGGCCGAGATGATGGGCACACCCATGGCCTCTCCAGTGGCAGATTCTGCCACGCCAAACGGCACCCCGGGCGCCACACCAGTTACTGCATCACCAGAAGCCACCCCGGACATGGACGCAGTACAGACGAGCGCCGAAGCTGAATACCAGATCTTCCTGGATGAGGTTCTTTCAGACACTGGCCTGAGCGAAGAAGAGTACCTGGAGTTGTTTGCCAAGCCGCAGGTGGCCCGCGCGCACATTCACGCGGATATTGTGAACAGCATCCCGCAATCTGCACCGCAGGTTGAGGTCTCGCACATCATGGTCAATACGGAAGAACTCGCCAACGAGGTTCACGCCGATATCACCAGTGGCAATGAATCCTTCGAGGATGCAGCCACGAATTGGTCGCAGGATACGGCTACATCCGGAAACAACGGACAGCTTGGCTGGGTAACCGAAGGGCAGCTCCCCGAGGAAATCGATGCCGTCATCTTCGATATGGCCGAAGGTGACATATCCGAGCCCATCCAAACTCCGTTCGGTTGGCACATCGTGATGGTCACTGGCAAGGAAGAGGATCGTGCCCTCTCAATCAGTCAGTACGACACTGCGGTAGCCGAGGCGGAGGCGAAGTTCCTCGAAGAGGCCCGTGAGTCGAACGACATCTCGTCGGATCATTACAATCCGTCGCCTGTTCCGACAACGAGTGCATTCACACCACCGATGGATGCGCCAACACCGATCGTTGCTACTCCGGTCTCCGCACCGGATCTCAGCGCCACACCAGTCTCTGGCCCGGTGTTCACGCCAGGCGGTTCAGAGGCCACACCTGCCGCCTCGCCGGTGGCATCACCAGTGGCGTCCCCTGCTGCTTCGCCGGTGGCGACGCCCTAGCACGGGACTCGCGATTCATACCGGATATCCCCTTTGCGGATATCCGGTATGATTAACCTCCAGGACTACTGCGACCATATGCCGCCTGATGGTGGGAGAGGATTCGGCCGTTGTGACATCACGAGATGGATACAATCGAAATCGACCGACGCGAGGCTCAAATCAGCAGCCGCGCGAATCTCAACGCCAGGGTGCAGCATGGGAACTGGACGCCGATGAGTTGGACCGGTACATGTCTGGCCAACCATCCCGCGAACCCCGGTTCGATCCATATGGCCGATCCCAAACCAGTGGACGTACTGAACGCCCGCAGGCACCACGCCAACAACCACAACGCCGACAGCCAGCTCAACCCGACTATGTCGACTTCGAGGACGAAGCTCCACAGCAAGATGGCCAGTGGGTTGATGATGACTACGGTTATGAGGATGACCTCGGCTACGATGAATTTCAGCCAGAGTCGGATATGGACATGGATCCAGGTCCTGCTCCGGTTGCCCAGCTTCGTCGCGAGCCCCGGCAGACCGCCCGTCGACAGCGGCAGTATGAAGCAGAATACGTTGATGACCTCTACGAGGATCCGTATGTGAGCGACGAAGAGGAAGCACCTCGACGTCCGCAACGCCGTCAGCAGCGCCCCGCAGGCCGATCTCGTCAAGCACGCCAGGCTCCGGGCTTCACCCTTCCACCAGCAATCGCAGAGGCACCTTTCGTCAAGGATCAAACCGGGCTCGCCCTGTTGGGAGCTGTCGTGGTGAGCCTCCTCGCCATGCTGATCGTCGTTACCACGCAGCGAGACGGACTCGGCGAATCGATCTTCACGCACGTTAACGCAAACGGCGAACCCGCCAACATACAAACTGCAGACGCGATCTGGAACCTGCCGCTCATTGCCGGCATGGTGGCCCTTATCAGCACAATACTCGCCTGGTTCCTGGCCCGATGGGGTGAGTTCCTCCCTCGATTCCTGCTCGGTGGCACAGTCGCCGTTCACTTCGTCGTTTGGGTTGCGGTAATCGCTTACCTCTTCTAAAAACACCTGTCCAAAAGCAATCAAAACTTGTGTCACTCTCAGGGATGGTTTATCGTCCCTGAGAGTCTGCTTTTCGGAAAGGATCATCAAGTGGCACAATTATCCCCGGAACGCGCGGTATCAACCTGGTCTCTCCGTAGAACTCTCGGCAACTTTATTGCCGAAGATTCGGCCGTTGCTGGCGGACGGTTCATGGATCTCCCCGCACTCGATGGCGGAAAGACGCTGTTGGATCTGATCCCGGAACTGGCCGAACGTGGATACTCTGCCATCCAAATCGTTCATTTTCACCTGGAGTCCCTGGATTCGAAGTACCTCACATCAGTTCGAGATGCCTTGCAGAAACATGGCATCACACTCGATGCACTGCTCATCGATGATGGAGACCTGACAGCCCCAGACATTGAACGCCAGCTCGCCTGGTACGATGCCTGGCTCGAAGTAGCCGAAGTGCTCGGCGCCAGGCGCGCGAGGATCTGCGCTGGTCGCAGCGAACCAACGCCCGCCTTGCTCAAAACCAGCGCGTTGCACCTCGCCAATATGGCCAGCAAACATCCAACAGTTCGCATCGTTACCGAGAACTGGATGGAGATGATGCCGGATTCAGCGGCTGTTGAAACCGTGTTGAACACAACCGGAGACGACGTGGGCCTGCTTATTGATCTCGGGAACTGGAGTGCTCCGGAGAAATACGATGAGCTTGCCAAAATCGCGCCTCGCGCAGAAACCTGTCACGCCAAATGCGCATTTACGGAAGACGGCCCGAACGAGGAAGACTTTCGCAAATCACTCGGCATATTGAAAGATGCCGGGTTCACCGGCCCGCTCGCGCTTATCTACGACGGCCCGGACGATGACGAATGGACAGCGCTGGATAAAGAGTGGGCGATCGTGGAGCAGGTCTTCAGGTAGAACCGTAAAAGCCCGGACAACGCAAAGGGGAGGTGTGCTTTGAACAAGCCACCTCCCCTCTTCATCTTTTCTTACGCGATATTTTGCAGGGCCTTCTTCAACATCTGTCCCACCAGGTGAGAGCGGAACTCCTCGTCGGCGTACAGGTCACCATTAACCATGATGCCCTCTGTAGCGCGCTCCACCGCCGCTGCAATGGATGCATCGGTGATACCATCAGCCAGTGCCTCTTCAGCGCCTGCAAGGTGCTCTGGCTTACTTGTGGCCCCGGTAACAGCTATGCTCACCTTGCCACCGCCAGCTACTACCGCAATACCAACGATTGCATAGCCGCTGGCCGGATGGCGATGTTTTACGTAACTCATCTTGGCGTCATCGGTCGGAACGGGAATCGTGATGCTCGTGAGCACTTCCTCTGGCTCAAGCGCCGTGGTCCAGAGATCGACAAAGAACTCCTCGACCGGAATCGATCGCCCACCGTTCGGACCCTGTACATGCACCTCGCCACCGAGTGCAAGCAGCACCGCGGTGAGATCGGCAGCAGGATCGGCGTGCGCAATGGAGCCGCCGAACGTACCTCGAGCACGGACCTGGCGATCTCCAAGCTGCTCGATCGCCTCCGCCAGAATCGGTAATTTGGTCCTTACACCTTCATGATCCCGGAGTTCAGCATAGGTAACCAGCGCACCGATTTCGATAGCATCGCCTATGGTGATAGACCTCAACTCCTCGAGCCCGGTGATATCAACCAATTCTCCAGGAGCGGCCAGGCGCAACTTCATTGCAGGTACAAGAGAGTGTCCGCCTGCAAGAATTTTGGCTTCCGGATTCTCGGAGAGACGCGCAATCGCGTCATCAACGCTCGCCGCCTTGTGGTACGAAAATGCAACAGGAATCATCGTTCTCTCCTGGTTAGTCTGCTGATTCGGTCGAACGCATTTCCGCGGCCGCGTGCCTCACCGCGTTGACGATGTTCTGATACCCGGTGCAGCGGCAGAAGTTTCCTTCCAGCCCTTCACGGATTTCATCGTCGGTCGGATCAGGATTCTCTTCCAACAGTTGGATGGAGGACATGATCATGCCCGGCGTGCAGTATCCGCATTGCAGACCATGCTCGGCCCAGAATCCTTCTTGCATCGGATGGAACTTCCCCTCCTGGGCAAGCCCCTCGATTGTTGTGATATTGGCACCATCAAGCTGCACTGCGAACATGGTGCAGGATTTCGTCGTTGTACCATCTACGTCCACTACACAGGCACCGCACTGGCTGGTGTCGCAGCCAACGTGGGTTCCTGTCAGGCCCAGTGAATCGCGAAGAAAATGCACCAGCAATGTGCGTGGCTCCACCTGGCCCGAGCGCTCTTCGCCATTGACGGTCATGGTTACGTTCACGTTTTCCGTGGTCATGTTTGCCTCCGCGATTGATCTTGACTTCGTGAAATGAGTATATCGCGGGGTTGGCAAGCTGTCTCTACGCTAGTCCGATTCCTTCGCAAGCTGGGCGGCAAACACCTCATCGAGGATCGCCTCCATCGCATCAGGAATCATGGGGTCAACTTCAGACGCGATGCTGTGAATACGTCCAACCAAGGCAGAGATGTCTTCGACTGGAGGAAGCACTACTCCAATGCGCTCATCGAACTGCTGCCGATACCACGCACCCAACCGTTTGCGAACGCTGTTCACGGACGGCGCATCTATGCCGCGAAGCTCACTCTCCAGGTCAATGCGCTCCCGCACCTCTTTGTTCGCCAGCGGGAACGGCATAGCCGCGTAAGCGGTCTCTCGCTGTCGACGAACCTGTTCCGCAGCAGCATCCCACTGCAATACCACTTCCCAGGCGCTCCGCGCGGATCGGGCCAACTGAATCGTCTTCTGCTCCAAATCCTCATTGGTGCCTTCACTGGCGGTGGGAGCACCAAAAACAGGAGCGGTGAGATCGGCGTATGATCCGTAGCAGGCGCGAACCAGACGGAAGTAATACATGGCTAATAGCATGTTGGTACGAATTTCATCACGGAATCCGTCGCGAGAGGCGAGCGTACCAAGGAGCCGTGCACCTTCAAGCGGCTTCAGGAATGGCACCGGCCTGATGGGTATCATCACCACCTGCCCAGGGTCCACACGCACCGATAGCCGACCCCGGGTTCGTGTCATCACATAATGGGTAAGCGGTACATCCGGCGAGATAAAGAGCCCGTCACG
>CAZYDY010000152.1:0-5382 GCA_964646245.1 uncultured Sphaerobacteraceae bacterium | reverse complement strand
GCCGAGAAGGTGGTCTTCAGGCTGGTTGAGAGCGTAAAGACTTGCGTGCGTACGTTGGACGGACTGAATCGGTCTCGTACCGAGAATTGGGCGGTGCCTTCCGGCCCTCTAAACAGGCCAGACAACATGAACAGCAGCAGGGCGAGATATGTTGATTCCACCGGAATCAGGATCGCTAACGGGATGGCTCCGGCGAGGGTCACGAACGGCAACATCACATGTGGCCGCTCCGTGCCGAACGGACGAGATGCGTAGCTGAGCGATCCGACCAGTGCACCAACGGCCATCGTACTCAGAAGCACACCGGCGTTCACCGAGTAGGTATCCTCTGCCAACATCGTGGCTGCTACGGGCAGAATTCCCATCGTGATGCTGGCCAGGCTGGTGGCCACAACAGTTGAGCGCAGTGGTGGAATTGAACCGAGTGCCTTGAACCCATCGACCGGTGAAGGCGCAGCAATCACAGCGCGATCCTTGTTTCCCTGAATCGGGAGTCGGAGGACGTTCACGGATGCAATCATCATCAACGCGGCAAGGATAACCAGGCTCGCCAATGGAGTGATGATTCCGGCGATGGCGGCCACCACGGCTGGTGCCAAAATGGCGGAGACGTTGTATGTCACCACATCCATCGCATAGGCGCGAGGCATTAATGCGGAAGGGACGATCGTTCCCACCAACGAGGAGAGCCCGCCCATCAGGAGTGGACCAACGGATCCACCCAATACGGCAATGAGGAGCGTCACGGCTGAGGGAACGTGGCCGATAGAGATGCCGCAGAGCAAAATCATGATGCCGTTAAACGCAAACGCGATGGAGTAAAGACGAGTGGGGTTGTTGCTGAGATCCGCCATGCGTCCGACGAATGGCGCCGCCACGATAGATGGGATCAGGAATGCCGCCACCAGCAATCCTCCCAGCTTGAGCCCGGCAGGCGTTGCCGCTGCTGTGAGAATCAGTGCCAGGCGCAGACCTTCATTCGCTAACCGCACCATGACGGCGGTCAGGAAATACGTTGTGAATGCCGGTGCTTCGCGCTGAAGATCCCGAAAAGATGTGGACATGTTCTTGCCAGACTCGAATTGCGAACGACACCCGAGAGCCGGCGGGTGATGTGACACGAATCGTCCATTACCTGTATCGGTTGGTCAAGGCTGGAGAAGTGGCTTCCATTTCCTACCGGTATGGGCGCGTATGGATCACAGGTGATTGACAAGACCCACAGACCGGACGATCCCGGTCTGTGGGTCTATCTATGACCTTCTATTCGGTTGTAACGTCAGGCAGATTTGGATCTAACCAGCCCGGCGCCCGCCACCAGCATGGTACCTGCAGCAACAGAGATCAGGAGCATGGTTACTCCGCTCTCACTACCAGCGCCCGTGTTTGGTAGAGCTTTCACCGGCGCGACAGTTGGCGCTACTTTCGTTGGCACCGGAGTCTTGGTCGGAGGTCCGTTATCGACCGGGGCAGGAAGGGTAAACGCAATGGAAAGATCACTGCCTTCATTGAGCACGATCTCAGAGCTCATTTGCGTTCCCTCGTGCACCATCTCGTACCGACCAGGCATGAGATCGATGTAGGCAGCCCCATTATTCACAGTGGTTACCTGGACGTAATCGTCAGTGCCATCGCCATACAGGTACAGTGAGAATACGTCTCCACCAACCCGAGAGCATTCATCTGGAACAACGCCGTCGAAGTTGATAAAGCTGGCAGCCTCATAGTTTTCGCAAACCAGGCTGGTCACATACAAGCGAACTGGTTGAGGTTCAGGCTCTGGCTGGATGCCACTTGCGAAACCGAAAGTGACAGGGGATGTGGCGCCCGAGGTTACCGTTACATCGAAGTGTGTCTGCGTGTTTTCCTCGACCACCTCGTAAATGCCGGGAGCGAGAAATATCTCTCCCTCTCCGAATGTTTCCGGTATCAAAAGCTGGTCGAAGTCATTAGTGCCATCACCCCGCAGGTAGAACGTGAACAAACCTCCCGCGGTCTCACAATCTGCGGGAACGCTATCCAGCACACCATGATTCGTAAGCGAACCACACGCTACCACTGAGATTGAGATAGTGCCGTCTGCATCTCCTGATTGGGCGTTTGCTACACCGAAGAGTGAAAGGGTGAGAAACAGCACGACGAAAAGGGATCCTGGGTGTTTCCAGTGAGTGTTCATGGAATCCTCTCCTTGCTTCCCAAATCCATACCGACGCTACCTGCGTCGCGTTATGTCTGGTTTGATCTTGGGACGCGCGGGAGATGAATATCGTTTCGCAAATGAAAACAATTGATGGCGAAAACACCACCGCCGATCCGCGTTGTAAGCGGATCGGCGGTAGATAGTGTTCCAGTAGCCAGTTGCTTCTAGGCGAGAGACTCTCGAACCTGCTTTGCAGCTGCCACCATGTTTTGCAGCGCTGCTGTGGTTTCGGGGGATTTGCGGGTCTTCAGGCCGCAATCCGGGTTTACCCACACCTGCCGGGCGTCGAGAACGGAGAGCGTCTGGCGCAAGTTCTCGGCGATCTCATCGGCTGGTGGAACGCGCGGACTGTGGATGTCATACACGCCTGGGCCGATGCCCTTGTCGTAGCCCTCGTTGCGGAAGGTCTCCAGCAACTCCAGGCCAGAGCGCGCGTTCTCTATAGAGATCACATCTGCGTCCAGGTCACTGATCGCCTCGAAGATGTCACCGAATTCTGAGTAACACATGTGCGTGTGAATCTGGGTCTCCGGTTTGGCGCCGGCCGCCGTGATTCGGAAGCACTGGACCGCCCAATCCAGGTAGGTCTGCCAATCTTCACGACGAAGCGGAAGGCCCTCGCGGAGTGCAGCTTCATCAATCTGGATCATGCTGATACCAGCCGCTTCGAGGTCGGTCACTTCGTCACGGATCGCCAAAGCGATTTGTGTGCACGTCTCGCTGCGTGGCTGGTCGTCGCGCACAAAGCTCCAGTTCAGAATCGTTACCGGACCAGTGAGCATGCCCTTCACCGGCTTTTCGCTCAGGCTCTGCGCGAATTTCGCCCAGCGCACGGTCATTGGGCTGGGTCGGCTCACGTCGCCGTAGATCAGGGGTGGTCGCACATAGCGACTGCCGTAGCTCTGGACCCATGCATAGCGAGTGAACGCGAAGCCATCCAGCTGCTCACCGAAGTACTGCACCATGTCGTTGCGCTCAGGTTCGCCATGCACCAGCACATCGATGCCGAGCTCTTCCTGCAGCGCGATCACATCGCGGATTTGCTGCTCCAGGAATGTCTCGTACTCCTCGCGGGTGATTTCACCCTTGTCGAATTTCCGGCGCTCGATGCGGAGCTCCGGTACTTGCGGGAATGAGCCGATGGTAGTCGTCGGCAGTGGTGGGAGCTGCAGCTTTTCGGACTGAATTTCTGCACGCTTGTCGGCGGGAAGTCCACGATCCGCCGATTCTGGCGTGAGTTCTTCCGTTCGCTTTCGCACGTCCGGATTGAATTTCCGGGTGCTCGCGCGAGAGCTTTCCAGCACGCGGTCGCTTGCGATCAGCTGCTCGGCAATTGCATCCTCGCCTCGGGAGACACCATCGGCCAGTGTTGCGATTTCAACCAGCTTTTCGTTCGCGAATGCCAGCCAGCTCTTGATCTCTTCGTCCAGGTCCGTTTCACGCTGGACTGTGATCGGTACGTGCAGCAGCGAGCATGATGCACTCACCTGCAACTTCGCTTCCGGGGCGAGTTCGATCACATTCTGAAGCAGGCTGAGTGAGGTGCGCAGGTCGTTACGCCACACATTGCGGCCATCTACCACGCCAGCCACGAGGGTCTTGCCATTCGGGAATCCGTGCTTCTGGATTGCGTTGAGGGTCTCGCCACCGCGAACCAGGTCGAATCCAAATCCGTCCACTGGCAGGTTCACCAGTTTGTCGTAAACATCGGCGACATGATCGAAGTAGGTGTTGATGAGCAGCTTGCTGTCGCCTTTTACCTCATCCAGCGATCTGTACGCCTTGCCGAGTGCGGCGATAGTTTGGTCGTCCACACCGGTGACGAGAATTGGCTCATCGAACTGGATCCACTCGGCACCCTGTTCGGATAGCTTCGTCACCACGTCGCTGTACACCTTGAGCAGGTCATCCAGCAAGCTGAGGCGATCAAAGGATTCATCCTCCGATTTGCCGAGAAGCAGGTAGGTGATCGGTCCGACGAGTACCACTTTCGCTTTGGCCCCGGCGGCTTTTGCCTCCGCAAGTTCATCGAACGGCTTGGTACTGGAGAGCTTGAACGTCGAATCTGGCCCGAGCTCTGGCACGATGTAGTGGTAGTTCGTATCGAACCACTTGGTCATTTCCATCGCAGCGATATCGTTGTCGCCGGATCGTCCGCGCGCCATCGCGAAATACGTATCCAGATCCACGGTATCGCCGTTCCAGCCGTACCTGGCGGGAACATTGCCGACCAGTGCCGTGGTATCCAGCACCTGGTCATAGAAGGAGAAATCGTTCACCGGCACGATATCGATTCCGGCTGCACGCTGGGTTTCCAGGTTGGTTTTGCGGATTTCCGCACCTGTTGCCAACAGATCAGATTCGGCGATTTTGCCGCTCCAAAACTGCTCCAGCGCTTTTTTAAGTTCGCGGTTGCCACCTATCCGGGGGTATCCGGAAATCGTTGAGAAAGCCATGCACTACTCCGTGAGCGTACCTTTCCCGAAATTAGACTTCAGGAAAGTGTGTGAAGGCAGATCCTGCCGGGGATGACAGAACCCTGTATTGTCACCCGAATCTCAGGCGTTTGAACAAGTATAAGCAGATCATTGATACCGGCAATTGGCACGCCAGGAACCGGTTGCTGACTCACGCCGCAAGAAAGAATAAGCAGCTCTGATGTGGACCGGGCAGCATAGGGATTATCGAACCGCATGTGCGGCAAGTGACTGGAAAGAAGGAACATGCATACAGAACCAAGAATGACCCATTCACACTCGTTTGATGAAGACAGCTACGTGATCAAATGGAAGGATGTTGAAAGGGAACTCGAGCTGGCACAGATGTATTGGATAACATCGTTACAGGATGGTATTCCACACTCGGTGCCGGTCATCGGCGTCTGGTTTGAAGGTGCGTGGTATTCCTGCAATCCCCGCAGTGAGCAGAAGTACATGAATTTAAAGGCGAATCCAATCGGGCAAGTGTTGATTGGCAGTAACCAGCTCAATAAGGGGCTTAGCGTTGCCGTTCACGGACATGCGGAAGAGATGACTGAAATGGATGACCGTCTGCGCTATGGCAAGCAGATGGCTGACAAATACCCGCAACCGTGGAGATTCGAAGGAAGTGAGGAAGATATGTGGGTCTATCGAATTGTTCCGACCCATGTGCGCGCTTTCCACCGTGAGAACCCACTTGCA
>CAZYDY010000151.1:0-5389 GCA_964646245.1 uncultured Sphaerobacteraceae bacterium | reverse complement strand
ACCATCTCGGCCTTCTTCTCGTCGTCCGATTCGATATCGAACTCGGTCCACTCAATGCCGTGATGCTCCAGCCGTGTGCGGGCGCGGGTGACATCCGGGCAAAAGCGCTCGCGGGCGTACATGGTGATTTCTGGTGTGTTGGCCATGGTGTGTTTCCTTTCTGGCAATACCCACGTGTAGGCCCGGGTTTTATACCCGGGCTGCCCGCACATAAAGTGCGGGCCTACGTAAGAGGTGTTACGCCAACGCGCGGGTGAGCTCGTCTGAATCAAACCTGCGCAAGTCCTGGACCCCGCTCTCTGTGCTGATCGTCAGGCTATTGGCATCCTCCGTCAATACCCCGATCCTCGTCAGCGGCACCATCGAGGTGTTCAGCACGGCCTCTGCGCCCGGTTTGGCTGCTATCAGCAGTGCTCCGGAGCTTATGAGCCCCAGCGGATCGATGTCGAAGTGGTCGGCAATCTGCTGCGTGCATTCCAAAATCGGAATGGCCGCGCCGTCAACCTCCACTCCCAGGCCAGATGCCGCCGCAATCTCATAGATTGCCGTGGAGACACCTCCCTCGGTTGCATCATGCAAGGCAGTAACTGCCCCGGTTCGCAGCAGGTGCTGTGCATCCCGCGAGACAGAGATGCCGGGATCCAGCAGCAGTGCCTGGGCGGTTCCAACCGCCTCACTTCCAATCGCCTGCCGGAGCTCGGCTTGCTTCTCAAACGCGAGGAGGGCTGTGCCTTCCAGCGCCGCCGAGTGACTCATCCACAGTTCGTCCCCGGCCTCGGCCTTGCCCGGCTCCAGGAACCCGTTTGGTCCAACGGTGCCAAGCAACGTGCCGATCAGCAACGGACGATCCAGCCCCATGGTGATCTCGGTATGACCACCAATGAGCGAGATCCCCTCGTACTCACAGGCGCGCCGCAGGTCGGCGAACTGCTTCTCCACAATCTCGGGGGTGGTGGATCCTTCTGGCAACAGCGATACCACGGTCATCCAGCGTGGGATTCCGCCCAGGCAGGCGATATCGTTGGAGTTCACGGCCACCAGGTACTGCGCGGCATCCGCCGTCGCGAAGGTGATCGGGTCACTCTTCACCAGGATGGTCTCGCCACCAATGTTGATTGCCGCCGCATCGAATCCGTATGACGTATCTATGATGACCGAGGAATCGACCGCCGTTTTGTACGTGCGGATAAGGCGATCCAGCAGATGGCCCGGAAGCTTTCCAGGAGGCAGGATGTTCTGGCTAGTCATCGTCTGACTCTGGTTCAAGTGCCTCGGCTTCCTCGGTGAGAACCCGTACGCGCATCTCCGCATCCGTAATCAGCTTGCGCGCATGGTCGATCAGCGTTGATCCCTCGCGGAACTGCTGGATGGAATCCTCCAGGTTCAGCTCGCCGCCCTCCAGGTCGGTGACGATTTCGCGGATGCGCTCCAGCGATTGTTCAAAGGTCTGCTCGTTCGCTTCACTCATATTTCCAGGCCTTTCTGTTGGAGCCCATCTTTGGGATTGATGCCGGATACCGTGCCAATAAGTTGTCCACCGCGCACCGTGGCGCGAATGGGATCACCGATCTCTGCGTCATCGATGTGACGAATGGGCGTGTTTGTGCTGGCGTTCTCCACAAAGGCGAAGCCTCGCTGGAACAGTGAATCGGGGTTCAGCGTGGCCAGCAAGCGCTCCAATGAACGTAAATCGCGCTCGGCGATAGTGAGTCGATGGTTCATCGCCAGCGCCACACGATCGGAGAGGGAATCGATCTCGCGATGCAGGCTTTCCAGCCGCGCCAGGGGCGATACGCGTGCCAGTCGGCGCTGCATATCATCCAGGTATTCATGGCGTTGATTCAGCTCTCGCTCGATGATGCCAACCATGGCCCTGCGAGTCTCGACCAGCGCATGATTCAGTTGGGAGAGATCGGGCGTCGCCAACTCGGCCGCCATGGACGGTGTGCCTGCGCGCACATCTGCCACGTCGTCGGCGAGGGTGAAATCGTCCTCGTGTCCAACGGCGCTGATGATCGGCACCTTGCTCGCATAGATTGCACGAACAACCCGTTCATCGTTGAACGCCCACAGGTCTTCGATTGAGCCACCACCCCGGCCAATGATGATCACATCCGGCTCGGCGACGTCCTGAAGCAGCTTCAGCGCCTCCACAATCGCCGGTGGAGCCGCATCTCCCTGCACCAGGGTTGGCGCCAGGATGAGTTCTGCCAGCGGATACCGACGTGCCACCACGCGTTGAATGTCGTGCCAAACGGAGCCCGTCTCGGATGTCACCACGCCAATTGTCTGTGGCAGGAAGGGGAGCTCGCGCTTGCGGGATTCGTCGAAGAGACCTTCTGCCTCCAGGCGCATACGGAGTTCTTCCAGCTGCAGCTGGAGTAATCCGGTGCCCTGTGGCTGTACGAGGTTTACCTGCAGTTGCAGCTCTCCCCGCGGGGCGTACATGGTGACACTTCCGTGTACCAGCACCTGGTCGCCCTCTTGCAGCGGCATCTTCTGTCGCTGTACGGCGCTCCGCCACATCACGCACCGGAACTGGCTCTCGGAATCCTTGAGGCTGAAGTAGGCGTGCCCTGAACGGGCAATGGTGAGATTGCTAATCTCACCATCGACCCAGATGTTCTGAAGTTCCGCCTGGCGCTCAACGATGTTTTTCAACATCCCGGTCAGGCGTGAGAGTGTGTAAATCGTCTGCATTAATCAAGCGCCGCAGTACTGCTGATGCGAATCAATGGCGAGCCGTATTCAACCGGCTCGGCGTTCTCCACGAGGATCTCGGTCACCACACCGCTCTGGTCTGCAGTGATCTCGTTCATGATCTTCATCGCTTCGATGATTCCCACAACCTGACCCGTTTCCACTTCATCGCCAATCTGGACGTACGCGGGTTCACCCGGCGCACTGGCGGAGTAGAACGTACCGATCATGGGGCTTGTCACCACATGGCCGTCTTTTTCAGCTGGTTCATCAACGGGTATTGATGCCGCGCTGTTGTCCATGCCGTACGGTGCCATGCCGGGCATCGCCTGCATGGAGTAGGCGGGTGGCATGCTCACAACCGGAGTCGCGGTCGCCAAAGCAACTGCCTCGGTGCGCAGTCGAATCTTGAAATCCTCGGTCTTGAGGTCAAGCTCACCGATTCCACCCTTGTTCATCATCTCAATGAGGGAGTGAACCGAATCGATAATGTTCTCGGGGGCGGACTGCGTCTCGTTGTCGTGCTCTTGATCGTGATCGGTCATGGCATCCATTCCTGCTTACACCTCGGGAGAGGTTACACACGCTCCACATACTCGCCGGAGCGGGTATCGATCTTGAGCTTGTCGCCTTCGTTAATGAACAGCGGCACATTCACCACCAGGCCGGTTTCCATGGTGGCGGGCTTGCTGCCGCCGGTGGCGGTATCGCCCTTGAAGCCCGGATCGGTCTGGGTAACGGTGAGTTCCACGCTGGTGGGGAGCTCCACATCAATCGGCTCATCGTTGTAGGTGAGCAGGTCGATGATGTCGTTTTCCTTCAGGTAGAGCTCCACGTCTTCCAGCACCTTGCGGTCAAGCATGATCTGGTCGAACGTTTCCGTATCCATGAAGTTGAAGTGATCTTCATCGGCATAGAGGAACTGCACGTGGCTGCGCTCCAGCCGCACCGGCGTGAACTTGGCACCAGCCATGGCGGTCATGGTGGTGTTGGCTCCGGTACGGAGGTCTTTCAGCGTCATCTTGATGTTTGCTGAACCGCGTGCCTGCTTGTTATGGCTGTACTCGGTGACTTTCACCAGCTTGCCATCGATATCGAGGGTGCTTCCCTTGCGAATTTCGCCTGTATCAATCATGTGTCGTTCCTCCTGGAATCGGCTAGAGTACGCGCTTGGGCGCACCGGTCAGATTTTCAGCTCCGTCTTCGGTAATCAGCACAACGTCTTCAATACGAACACCACCTTCGCCAGCCACATAGAGGCCCGGCTCGATGGTGACCACATTCCCGGGCTCCAACGTATCGGTAGAGCGGAAACTGGCCGACGGTGCCTCATGCACCCGAAGACCCAGCCCATGTCCCAGTGAATGGACGAAGTACTGGTCTGTTCCCTGTTGAGCAAAAACGTCGCGTGCAGCAGCGTCCAGCTCGACGCCAGTTATGTTTGGCCCAGCTTTGTTAATCGCCGAATCAAACGCGGCTTGCACGTTTTGATACATGGTAACAAGTTCAGCCGATGGTTCGCCAAACCAGATGGTTCTGGTGAGGTCGCCAGCATAGCCTTTATGCAGCGCTCCCATATCGATAATGATGGGCTCGCCCTCCTGGATCACCCGATCACCTGGTGCGTGATGTGGCTTGGCCGCATTGGGGCCGGATGCAACGATGGTGGGGAAGCTCTCGCCCTCGCTGCCTGCATTCCGCAGTTCTTCGGCAACGATGTCGGCGAGTTCTTTCTCGGTCATCCCAACGCGTGCGCGTGCTTCCGCCGCCTCGAATGCGACGTCCGTCATGCGGAGCGCCTCACGCAGGTAACCGACTTCTTCCTCGGTCTTGCGGGCGCGGAGGGTATCGACGATCTTGCCGATGGCGATCAGTTCGACCTTGTCCTCGAGGTATTCCTGGAGCTTGATGAAGGTGTCGACAGAGGTCGTCGCCTCCTCAAACCCGAGCATGGTCCAGCCCTTGTCGATCGCGATTTGCGCCACGGTCTTCGTCCAGGGTGTTCCCCAGTCCATGACGGTGGTGTCTTCGTTCGCTTCCGATTCGGCCCAGGGGAGGTTGGTACTTGGCGCCAGCAGCAGCATGCCTTCATTGGTAATGAGGGCGGTGCCACCGGGCTCATCGATCGCGTGATCTTCGCCGGTGAATCCGGTGAGATAGCGCCGGTTGGTGCCATTTGTCACCAGAATCGCATCTACGCCATCTTCGAGCAGCGCTTTTGCGCGGCTGAATCGTTCAGAAACCATTCGTGATTTGCCTTTCCCCTGGATCAGGGTTGTTCGACTATGCGACTGCGGAACCATTCAAGCGCGAGCTGATAGCCTTCCTCGCCGAGCCCGGCGATCTGGCCAACGCACACAGCTGCAATTACAGACGTGTGCCGGAACTCCTCGCGCGCGTGGATATTGCTGATATGAACTTCTATTGCAGGGGTGTCGATGCTGGAGAGGGCATCGCGCAAGGCGATGCTGTAGTGGGTGAATGCACCTGCGTTAATGATGATGCCATCGGCATCGCGACCAGTGGTGTGAATGGCGTCGAGGAGTTCGCCTTCGTGGTTGGATTGCACCGGCACCACCTCCAGCGACGGATTCCCTGCGGCTCCCGCCCGGACGATATCGTTCTCGATATCCGCCAGCGTGCGGTTGCCATACACCTCGGGTTGCCGGGTTCCCAGCATGTTGAGGTT
>CAZYDY010000150.1:0-5396 GCA_964646245.1 uncultured Sphaerobacteraceae bacterium | reverse complement strand
TACCAGCAGGGAATCCCTTCCATATCGGCACTGCACGTACATTGCCAGCCACGAGACTGGTACGGGGATGTGAAGTCCCGGTTGGATTTTTCATTACCTTCGGCGTCAAGAACAGTGCGGTTAAAGCTGGCGTATAGCCCTTCCAGCGGATACGCGGACGGGTAGTTCACACCAGGACCAACTTCCCAATCGATGACCCAGCGGTTATCCGTGTTGGGATCAGCAGGCCAGGTAGATGTTTCCGATATCCGAACATCCCACCCCGGGTCGGTACCGTAGATTTCTACGACGTGGATACCACCATCAGCCCAGCTGGAAATCAGGATGAAATGGTCAGTGTCGTTACGGAATCTCAGGTCAGACCAATCTTCAGCTGGCAGCCAGTCTGGCTGGTAAATGGACGCGTCAAAGCCAGGCCCCCAGCCGTCACGCTCATAGCCCTGAAGGCGATACGTGTGCGGATCCCACGCGGTGATTGGCATTCCCGCCATGATCGCAGCCCGGAACGCAGTAGTGGTGACCTGACAAATGCCGCCGCCAAATTCGTCCTGAATCGTACCGGCCACAATTGCCGACCCGCCCCGGAAGTCTGGATTGGCGGCAATGGATCCGATCGAGCGGTTGAAGCTGAACTCATCGCCAGGCGCAACAATTACGTTATTGAGCAACCTGACGCCGACCATCACATTGTGCTCACGTTCGGTTCCAACGTCGGAAGTGAAGTTGGAATCCACACGGCAGAGGCGATCCTTGATTCCGAGCGTGTCCAGATTGTCCTCGCGCACCTTGGCGGGCGTTGTAACAACCGGCACATCCACACGGGCGTGATTGGTAAGGAAGCTGTCGGCGACCAAATCAGCAAACTCTGTTGTTTTGATTCGCTTGCCATCAATGGAATTTGATGTCGCGCTGAGTTTGCCGTTATAGAACTGCACTTTCGAATTTGTCGGCATGCGGTTGACTTCGGGGCCGTACTTGTCGCGGAGGAAGTTTCCGAGCAGCGTTCGATCGAAATCGACCGAGGTGACGGCACGTCCATCTTCGATAGCGGAATCGAACTTCAGGAATGCGGAAATCTCTTCCGGGTTCAGGTCCCAGCGCTTGTCTTCGAATCGAATGCCTACGGAATTGCTCAAGATATTCAGGACTGCGTCTTCGTTCGCTTCCAAGTCTGCCTTGGTAATACGCGGGTGCGCAACATCCGTCGGCAAGTCCTCGTTGATCGTCTGCATGGTGCGGAGCGCTTCGAAAAGGCGATTGGTTACGGCTTCGCGATTGGCCCCGGTTCCGGTTTCATCCTGCGTGATGATGAGATCAGAGCCGTCGACGGTAAAGGTGGCGTCGATAGCGGGATCGCCGATATCTTGCTCAACGGAATCGAACCAGAAATCGAGCTTGCGTGTCTGCACGCCATACGCCAAAGGAATAACCTGGGTGCTTTGGGCGAGCTTGCTGGTGTACAGCAGCCGATCAGCTGCCTTGTCATCCCGGCCGAGTTCCATGGCCTGGTCGACCAGTGCATCGACATCGATGCTGACACCAAGTTCCGTGAGCGTTGGGGTCCAGGTAAGGTCCTCGTGGGTGTATGTAACGCACGTGGCATCAAACTCATCCACTCGCGCCTGCACTGCTTCGCGAGCTTCTTCTGCACTCATGCCACCAACATCCACGTCGCCGATAGCGATGTTCGGGTAAATCTTGTTCGCGTAGGCGGTTCGGAACCCGGCAACGCCTGCGGCCATTACTGCCAGCCCGGCACCACCGATAGCCAACATACGAGTAGCAACGCGCCGACTTACGGTATCCCAGTCGCGATCTTCTACCTTAAGAGCGGTAGTCACCCGATTGTAAATATCGGTTCGTTCGCCATCAGGATTTGGTTTGAGTTCAGTTCCGTTATCAACCATGTGTTCGAAGAAGCTCCCGTATTAAATAGGCGTGCAGAGGAAAGCTTTACGGATGCAAAGCCTATTTGTACATCTCGTAACATACCATATGTAAGCTGGTCATCGCTATGGGTGACCCCCACCGAGGATAGCGATGACAGCTCTACTGTGTTAACGCAGATACGCTGCCAACGGATTCACATATCTGTGACAATTTCGTCGCACGCTGTCCGCATCGACCCTGCATTATTGAATCAGTGGAAGCGCAAGGCGGATTCCAAATCGGTACCAGCCAACCGATCCGCATCAAATGCACCTCTTCCCCTCCCTCCCCCTCGCCGGGATGCGGACCTCCCAAGGTCTAAACGCATCCCGGTTCCACGTTTTCAGGGTTAAACGCGATGCAGGAGTTTACCGGTGCCGGGGATTACCAGGGTGTCGTCATGGTGATGCTCGGCGTCATACACGGTACGACCATGACTGAGTACCCGCACAACGAAGCCGGTGAGTTCGGTACCGTGAATTGGGGAGAGTTCAGTGCCATCGAGGGCGTCTTCATTTGTGGATGTCCACGTACCTTTGGGATCGAAGAGCACCATATCGGCATCGCTACCGATGCGGAGCGCCCCCTTTTGCGGGAAGATTCCGAGAATCTGCGCCGGATTTGTTGCCAGCATTCGTACAGCCTGCGAGGTGCTCATGCCCCGTCGCGTGACAGCCTCGTGCCAGAAAAGGCTCAGTACGGTTTGCGCATCAGTAACGATTTCTCCATTGTCGCCATTACGCATAGGTGTGACGCTGACGCAATCGACCTGCTCTGCCAGCACGTAGTGCCAGAGTTCATCGACATCGCGCTGGCCCCGGAATGGTGGCCTTACGCGCAGAGCCCGGCCGCTTTCCGCAGCCATGGCCAAATACAACGCTGGCACGCTTATCGTGACATTCACACCACGATCCCGCGCGGCAATGGCGATCCGAACAGCATCTGCAGTTGTGACACCATGCAAATGCACCCAGGCACCGGTTGCTTCCGCCATCAGCATCAGCATGCTGGTGGAGAGTGACTCGCTGATCGGATCGCGCAGGCTGATTTCGCCATGGAGCGGCTGGATCGCCAGGGGAAGTCCGTGCTCGGCCAACACCTTCATCAGCTGGTAGAGCTCGGCATCTGTAAGGCCCTGTTCCCCGAGCAGGGATGTGGAGACGCCGATCATCCCGACACGCTTCATACGGTCTATTTGCTGGGATGTTGGCAGGGTTTCCGCCGTAACTGGTAACCAGATGGCGGCATCCAGGGAGAGATGCGAGGGAGTGCCAACATCTGTTGGCGTGTCTCCGGGTTCGGCAGCAATACTGGTGAGTCCACCCGCCATTGCTGCGGTTTGCAGCCGGTGAGATGTTTCTCCAGCGTTGATGTCGTGGATCCATGGTGCCGGAAACCAGGTTTCTACCATGCCGGGCAGTATGAGGAGATCGGTCGCATCAATGTCGGTATCACCGGCGACACCGGATGAATCGGCCAGCATTGCCACTACCTGATGATCATCGATCACCAGGTCGGCACGGATATCACCATCCATGGTGACAATGCGCCCACCACGAACCACTGTTCGCAATGCCATTGTGCTGACGTCCATTCCTGCTCCCGTGCTGGCTTGCTGATCCCGGTATATAGAAGGAAGTGTACCGCGAGGATTTGTAAGGGTGGACCGGTCCGCAGACTGTTATCCACCCCGGGGCAAACCGTCGACATACGTCGACGGTTTGCCCCTACGCTGGCCTATCCGAACAATCGCTTTGTGGCGAGCTCGGCACCCTGACTGAGTGCTTCCAGCTTGGCCCACGCGATCTGTGGGTGAATACGACCACCCAAACCGCAATCGGTGCTGGCAATGACGTTCTCCTTGCCCACACGCTCTGCGAAGTTGACGATGCGCTCGGCAACGAGTTCCGGGTGCTCCACCACGTTGGTGGCGTGACCAACTACGCCTGGAATGATGATCTTGCCTTCTGGCAGCTTCACATCGTCCCACACGCGGTATTCGTGTTCGTGGCGAGCGTTGGCTGCCTCAAATGTGTAGGCATCGGCGTTGATCTGCAGCATGAGGTCCACGATGTGTTTGAACTCGATATCGGTGGTGTGCGGTCCGTGCCAGCTACCCCAGCAAAGGTGGAAGCGTACGCGGTCACTCGGGATGCCCTGCAGGGCATGATTGATGGCATCCACCCGAATCTGGGTGAACTTGCGGTAATCCTCAACGCTTGGTTCGGGAGTGATTTGGTCCCAGTTTTCGGCAATCGAAGGGTCATCGATTTGCAGGATGAGGCCGGCGTCGACGATGGCCTTGTACTCCTCGCGAAGTGCATCGGCGCATGCGTAGATGAACTCTTCGTCAGTTTCGTAGTAGGCGTTGCCTACGCGAGCAGCAGAGCCCGGAGCGACGGCCGTAATGAAGCCTTCCTCCATGCCGTTGGCTTCCATCGCCGCCTTCATATTCTCGATATCGCTCTTGAGGGCATCCTGGCCAACGTAGGTAACAGGGCCGGTGGCGACCGGGAACTGTGGCATTGGGCCACCTTCGTCGCTCAGTGAGATGCCGGCGGTTGGATCCTGGTATGCGTCGGCGAACTTCACCCAGTCGCGACGATTGGCGAAGTTGGTGAGTCGAACATTGCCGGGGCTGGATTCAACGTGATCGGTGCCATCGGCAACGGATACGTCGCGCAGTTCCAGTCCGCCGAGCCGCTGGAAGCTGTAGCTCCACCAGGCACCGTAATCGACCTTGCCGCTCATGCTCTTGCCGTACTCACCATCGTTTGGAATCGTGATGCCGACTTCTTTTTGTTTGGCGACAACATCGACAACGGATTCCGCGAGAATGGCATCAAACCCCTCCATCTCGCCGCTGGTTTCCAGTCGCTTCCGGTTCGCTTCGCGCAGTTTATCCGGACGCGGCAAGCTGCCTACGTGGGATACCTCAATTCGATCACTGCTGTTCTTCATGATGAAAGCTCCTTTGTGACAAATGACACAATCGTCAACTATGAGGATAGTACGGAACGAAGTGGCCGACCTATGCGCATGTACATTCGGATGCTCCCGCAAGATGGAAGAAGCCACCAGCCCAGCTGTGGTCCACACTCCTGGTGCATGGAATCAGTCGTCTTATAAAGAAGGGATCTCCAATGAAGACACCAGAATCCGTACTCGAGCGCTACACCGAAGCCGTGAGAACGCTGGACAAGCAAGCGCTGTTGGCACTCTACTCGCCAGAGTTGCGAATGTTCGACATGATGGGACCATTCGAAATTCACGGGCCGGAAGGGTTCGCAATTCGTGTCAGCCAATGGTTCGATGAAATTGATGAGAAGGATCCGAAAGCAGAGGCAACCGACATCGAATCCAAAGTCGTTGATGGTTTGGCATACATGACGATGCTCATGCGCTATTCAGACGCAGGCGAGGATGACGAGCGGCGCAGCATGACCAACCGCCTCACCTGGGTGCTG
>CAZYDY010000149.1:0-5403 GCA_964646245.1 uncultured Sphaerobacteraceae bacterium | reverse complement strand
GCGATGTCGTACCCCTTGCCCTGTTTGCCGAACTTGCCGAAGTAACTGAGATCACGGCGGATCTGGGCAGCCGTTACACCGATGAGGCGTGCGAGTTCCTCGGACGAAACAGATGTTTGATCCTGTTCCTGCAGAGTTGTGAGCGTACGCACATAGATTGGCAGGCGCCGGATTACCACGTCGGGGATGTTGAGCTGGGCGAGTGCTTCTGCCTCGTTATCCAGTTCCATATCTACCTGGTAGGCAGAGGTATCTGAATCGGCATCATCGTCATAACGATCTATTGGAGATGTTCTTATTATTGCTGGCATTGGGCTAATGATCCTGTCCACACGAAAGCGCGATCAAATCGGCCTGTTCTTCTATTGTGACGCATTTCACAACTCAATGCCAAATCGACCGTTGAAGCCAATGGCTTCCGGCGAAATTGTCCTACGATTATTTGACTGAACTGTAAGGTTATTCGGTATCCCAAAAGACGCGCTGAAACTCTGCGCCATCGTAATAGCCGACGATGCTCACGATTTTACCGCCGCTCACGCGGACGACGGCCATTTGTTCGCTGATGCGCTCGCGGCCCTGGCGGGGGCTGTATTCGCGGATGACGTACATCACCGCTCCCCGATCTGGCTGGGCGATGACATCCGTCACATCCCAGTGGGCGTTGGGATAGCTGCTCACGACTGTGCCGAAGTAAGCAACGATTTCATCCGCAGGCCGAATGGGGGCGCTGTGCGGATGGACGCGAAAAGTAGCGTTGGCTGCCAGGGTATTGCGCAAGCGACGAGGATCACGAGAATCCAGAGCCAGGAAAAACTCCCGGCCCAGTGCCTCGACGATTTCGGTTTCGCTAAGCCCGGAGGCGTGAGTGTTCGAAGAATCCGACACGGATTGCTCCTATATCTTGACTGAAGAGGGGACCAGTTCCATCAGTTCATCGAGCGATGCCGTCTGGATTTCGGCAATGTTATCTCGTGCACCGGAATCCCACAGGGTGTAATCCATGGCGCGCAGCAGACGGTAATCATGCTCGGCGAGCTGTTCTGCGAGTTCCCGAATGGTTGCGTTTTCATGCACGCGACTGTAGCCCTGGCGGGTCCATGCGGCATCTGGCAGTTGGCGCAAGAGGCCACAGGTGGACTGACGCAAACGACGGAAGCCGCTCATCAGCTCTACGGTAGACCAGTTTTTGTCCGCCATGCGCAGATAGGTGTTCGGTTCATGCTGTGGAATCTGATCCATATCCGGATCGTCCTCATTGGCAATCACAAACATGCGCGGGTAAATGAACTGCTCGTTCTCACGCATGCGGATGACGAGGTCTCGCACCGTGGGCTCACCATAGTGGCGGGATCGCTCCAGCTTGTTGCGATCGTGAATGGGGGTCAGCCAACGACTGAGATGGTGGACAGTGAAATGCAGGCGAATAATGAGTGCATTGTTATCCAGGTTCTTAATGCCCTGAACAATTTCATCGCTTACCGGTGCATCTACGCTTACGAAATCTGTACTTCTGGCCATTTTGCGCTCCCGAGTTCACCCTCACAGCATGGAGCCCACCGCACATCGCGGGGTGGGAATTGGTCGTTAGTGCCTATTATGGCACGAACCTAGGTCATTGCTTCCATAATTTCTGCGATGTGGTTCTCATCATGAGTCAAAACGCGTTCCATGAGCCAGGCGACAGTGACTTCGCCATGTTCGGCGAGGATGGCTTTTCGGTTCCAGCCCTCCTCGTCCAGCTCGGCGAGCGTTTCCACGAGCTGTGCCCTGAGGCGTGTGAATGCCTCAACCACATCGTCGCTATTTCGCTCTGCGTAGTCGTGCTCGATGCTCCAGAGGGAATCGTCGTATGTCTCGAGTTCCGGAGATTCTTCGTGCAGCATGCGGGCAATGCGTTCGCCGGTGATTTCTTCCCAATCCTGCAGATCGCAGAGGATTTCCACCACACCGAGCCCGGCATCCTGGCTGGGTTGGCGCAGTTCATCGGCAGTGCGATCGCCGATCAGGCGGAGAATGGCTGCGGGGACGGCTTCGAGCCGCTCCACCAGTTCCGCGCGTGATTCCGGCTGCCCGACATTTGCGTTGGATTCCTGATTAATCATGCCTCTCCTGACGATGATTCCGAACTCATGGTTCCGCCAACCTGAATTGGCACATTTTGCACTATAGCCATTCCCTGATCTTCTACCAACCTCCAGGATTGCAATGTTGGGGGTTGTTCGGCGAAGGAGGCAATGAGCATAAGTGCTTCGGGGTAGTTCCATTCGTTCACGTCTGTGGCCGATGGTGTGGCCGGGCCGCGCAAATGCGAGTGGACTATTGCCCCGAGATGTAATCCCTGCTCCCGAAAGGTTCGGAACGCTGAAATGACATCCTGCGGATCCATGACGTACCTCACCGGCGATGCTTCAATATTTCGGCCTGGAATAAACAGGGCCGCTGTAGCTTCGAGACCGGTGTTTGTGCGAACGGGAGCATGTACGCCGAGCATACCCACACCCTCGTTGGGAGCACTTTGCACCAGATGAACCATTAACTCTGACCGCAGGTTATGCGGCAAGACCAATCGATCAACTGTTGAGACAGGGATGTCGTGAGCGGACATGTATCCTCCCCCATATGCATGGTGAACAGCACCTACAATAGGACTATCACCCGTGCGGACCAACTCGCACACCGGCGGATTGTACACCGAAATCGATTGAGCCCAACCGGGAGGCCTGCCTTGCGATTCGTATTCTCGCTGTTTCTTGCCCTAAGTTTGCTGCTGACATCCGTTGCTGCAGCCGCGCAAACCCCGACCACGAGCAGTAGTTATGACGCCGACGAATTGCTTGCCATCAAGCCGGAATTGCGAGAAAGCGTTGCCGCAAACCTGCCGGAGGGGATGACGGAATACGAGATCGAGATCGTGGTTCCTGACACAAATCCTTCCAGCGGTATCGAGGTAGATGGATCACAGCGTGTTCATGTGACCAATACCACCGGGGAGCCCCTGACAGAACTGCCATTCCGACTGTATGCCAATGGTGCCCACCATGACCGGAACGCAATCGAAATTACATCCGTGCAGATAGATGATGCAGATGTTCGCTGGGAGATGTCCGTTGCCGATAGCGTGGCGACGGTTTCGGTGGTTGAGCTTGCGCCCGGTGACAGCGTGGTGATTGTCATGGAGTTCACCCTGACCGTACCGGTGGACGAAGCCAGCCACTATGGCATTCTCAACCACTCCACGCAGAACGACACCACGGTTCTTGCTCACTGGTATCCGGTGCTGGCGGGGCGGGACCCGGAGACGGGCTGGATGCTGAAGCCATCGAGCCTGTTTGGCGATCCGATTTTCACCGATGCGGGAATGTATGACGTTACGATCACGGCTCCTGCAGGTCGCAAGCTGATTACCAGTGGCGTCGAGACGAATCGGGAGAGTACCGGAGTCTTTGAAACCGTTCGGTACAACGCCAAGCCAAGCCGTGATTTCGTGATTGTGATGTCTGATTCACTTGAATCCGCGACAACAGATGTCGATGGAACCACCGTTACATCGTGGTACCTGCCGCAGCATGAGATTGGTGGTGAAGCGGTGCTGGAGTGGACGGCGAACTCGCTGGAGGTGTTCAACCCACTCCTGGGTGAGTACCCATGGTTACACCTGCAGGCTGTTGAAGCTGCGGTTTTCAACGCAGCGGCTGTGGAATTGCCGCAGATGTTCATCATGGGGAGTTCGTTCTACACCGGGTCGGATATCGGGCGACCGGTCACCTACTTCGAATTCACTGTTGCCCACGAAGTGGTGCACATGTGGTTTTACAGCATTGTTGGCAACAACCAGTATGATGTTGCGTACATCGATGAGGGCCTCACGAACTACCTGAGTGGAGACATGTACTTCCGCGAGATGTACGGCGATTCCATTGGTGATACCTCGCACGAGAGATTCCTGTTTCGGCCGTTCCAGCGGATGATCGAAGGGAATGCCGATGTGATTGTGGATTACCCGACGGACGATTTCCCCACAAGCAATTCATACGTAAATGCGGTGTACAGCAAGGCCCCTATGGGATTCCACGCGATTCATATGGCGATGGGCGATGAGGCATTTTCCACTGCATTGCAGAAGTATGTGCAGGACTTTGCGTGGCAGGTGGCCACTCCTTCCGACCTGGAGGCGGCGTTCCAGGCAGAGACTGACGTGAATATCCGGGAGATATGGTCGCATTGGTTCGAGCGTCGCGAAGGCGGGCTTGATATTCGGGGAGAAGTGCGTCGATGGATCGCGTAAGGTCCTCCGCCGGGAGCCTGACTGTTCAGGTATTGCTGATTGCTGTGGCGAGCCGATTCATGCTGATGGCGATGAACTGGTTCACATTCAAGATCTTCCCCACGTTTGAGCGTGGGTACCCGAAGCTCTTTGATGAGTTGATTCCGATTACCAATCCGCTGGCTGGCTGGGGACGGTGGGATGCCGCGCATTACGCCCTGGTTGCATTCGACGGCTATGTGGGGCCATCTGGCGAGCCGGTGCAGACGCGGGGGTTCTTTCCGCTCTATCCGATGGCGACACGTGCACTCGCCTGGATTATGCCGGGTGAGGCGACCCGCGCGGATGTGGCGGTAGCGGGAATTCTGGTTGCGAACATCTGCTTTTTGGCGATGGTGGTGATGCTGGCGAAAATGATCGCCATGCAGTTCGATCGGGAGACAGCGCTCACGGCGACGACGCTGCTGATGGTGTCGCCTTTCGCGTTCTTCTTCAACGCGGGGTATAGCGAGAGCCTGTTCATGCTGTGCGTGGTGGTGGCGTTCTGGTTTGCCTACCGGCAGCAATGGATTGGTGCGAGTGTGGCGATTGCGCTGGCCTCATCCACCCGGCTCCTCGGGTTGGCGTTGATTCCCTGCATCCTCTGGATTGCGTGGAAGCAGCGAGCCCAGATTCGTGACCTTGTGGTTATTCCCGTGGTTGGTGCGCTCGGTACGCTGGCCTACGTGCTGTGGACGTGGTTCAAATACGATGACGCGCTGGCTTACTGGAATGCCCAAAGCACGTTCTGGGGAGACTGGCAGGATCGGGTGGGCAACTACATCGATATCCTGCGGGAGCAGCCGGTGAACATGATCCGCTCGCCGGAGAATATCGTTATTTTGATGAACCTGGGCATGGCGGCTCTGGTGCTGGCAACGCTGCCGTGGGTATGGAAACGCGTGGAGCCGGGGCTGGCGCTTTTCACGACGATCATCGCGGTGTTCCATTTCGTGTACACGTGGCACTCGCTGGGGCGCTACCTGTTGGCGGCGATCGGTGTGTACATTGTGTGGGCGGTGTGGCTCAACCGGCCTGGATGGAGTTCCGGGGTGCGTACCGCGGCGATCGTGGCCAGTACGGTGGTACTGACCACG
>CAZYDY010000148.1:0-5436 GCA_964646245.1 uncultured Sphaerobacteraceae bacterium | reverse complement strand
CCGGCCTTTGCCAGGTGATAGGCAGCGCTGGCGCCAACGATTCCGCCCCCGATAACAGCGATAGTAGACATGGTGACTCCCTGCGTGAAATCTCAATCCGGTTTCGACTAAGCTACCACCACAACGGGATACGTAAAACGATCAAAGACCAATTGGATACCTCCAAGGGGCCATTTGGTCATCGCAATCGGGGCCTGAACGCATCAGAATAGAAGTGATATGAATCGCATTAAGGACCTGACCCCGCGCTATACCGCGAGGGTGGCAAAACAAAAAGCGTGTGCCGCATGTAGCCTGGAGTTTCTTCCGCTGCCATCAGGTAGGGCACTGTGAACAAATTCTGGACCATCCGCACCCGCTTCCTTGTCTTCGGACTCCTGAGCATTCTGCCGCTGGTTGGCTTCAACTGGTTGCTTATATCAGAACACAACACCACCCGATACCAGGATCTTGTTTCATCCCAAACGCAACTATCCAGTCAGGTATCCAGCTCTATGGTTGGATTCCTTGGCGGGGGATTCCGAAGTCTCGAGGGCCTGAGCTCCAGCACAATTTTCGTTGAGGGTGATGATCCAGACCATATTTCTTCGGTCCTTGGGCAATCCCGTACGATGCGTCCGGATTTTGTCGGCATGTTCATGCTGGATGCAGAGGGTGATCTCTTTGCCCAGGCCGGCATTGTGGACCCTACCGTTCTTCCCGCCGTCTCAGGTCAGGTGGATGGCGTTCTCAGTACCGGACAACGAGCGATGTCTGGTCGGATCGATCTTCCGCTTGACCCGCCTTCCAGTGTCTTTGTGCTTTTGGTCCCGATTATTCAAATGCCAGAGGCCGCGAACGGTTCAGCCAGCCAACCTGCCACTCCAGCCGCCACTGTTGATACGGATGCGGGCGAGGCAGGAGACGAAACGGAATCCCCTGGAACGGTGCGTGGTGTTATCGGTGCTGTCATCCATACCGATACGCTCAGTCAGGTGGCGATGCCGTCCGTCCGCGGTCGTACGGAAATCGTGGTTATCTCCGATAAGCAGATCGTCGTTTCTGCTGGTGAATCCCGTGCGAATGAGCAGGCGTTTATGGATAACCTGCTCTCCCAAAACTCGGCCATCAACGAGGAAGGCACGGATGTTTTCACGATGACATCTGTCGGGGGCACCGAACGCACAGCCGTATGGACGCCGCTGCAGCTGGAGTCCACAAACTGGTCGCTATTGGTAAGCACACCTGTTCCCGAAAATCAGTTCAATGAACTCTGGCAGCAATTACTGGCCCTCTTTATGGTAGCTGGGCTGGTGTACCTGGTGATTGCCTATACCTTTGGCGAGCTAACGGCTCGCTCACTGTCCGATCTGACGGAAAGCGCCAAGCGACTGGCAGATGGGGATTACAAGACACCCATCGCCACCCGGGGCTCCGGCGAGTTTGCCGACCTGCGGGAGTCCCTGGTGCACCTGCGTGAGCGAACCGAAGTCGTGATGTCCTCTGCTGAAGAGCGGCAGGAAGAGCGGCAGCGGCAGAATGAGCAGCTGCGTGACTTGCTGCGGCGTGATTTGCGCATGCAGGAAGATGAACGCCGACATATTGCCAGCGAAATCCACGATGCTGTTTCTCCGCTCATCACAGGCGCGCTGTATCAAAGTCGCGCCCTGCAGCGAGCCAATGGCGACAAGACCCCCGAAATGGTGGAAACCAGTCTGGGCGATGTCAATGAATTGCTGGAGCGCGCGAGCCAGGAGCTACACGGCATCATCTTCGATCTCCGCCCGCCCGATCTTGACGACCTCGGGGTTGTAGCTGCTATCGAGGCATTTGTTAACACGATCCAGCGCACCGGCCTGGAAGCCCGCCTGGAAGTTATCGACGAGCCACCGCCGCTCACACCGGAAGTTCGCCTTGGCATCTACCGTATCGTCCAGGAGGCCTTGCACAACGTGCTGCGGCATGCCGGGGCCGATGAGGCTGTGGTGCGCATGGAATACGTAAACCAACTGCTCCGGGTTACAATTCGCGATAACGGTGCCGGATTCGACCCGATGAGCGCACGCCGACCGACGTCGCTCGGATTACTCTCCATGCGAGAACGTGCAGCCGCAATTGGTGCCGATTTTGAGATACTCAGCCGGCCCGGCGGTGGTACAGTAATCATCGTAGAACGTCGGGATACAGGCACCATTATGTCTGATGAACTCCTTGAGACAATCCTGCGCGGCCGCACTGACGGCGACCTGGAATTTCCCGATGAGTCAGACGACGCCGAAACCGACAAACAAGAGGACACTGGAGCGGATGCGTCCCGCTAAAGTGGGGAGCAACTGATGATTTCTGTACTGTTGGTGGATGATCACCCCGTAGTGATTGAAGGTCTGCGAAAACTCCTTGAGACCGCTGGCGATATCGAGGTAACCGGTTCCGCATACGATGCTTCATCTGCGCTAACCCAGGCCAGGCTGCTGAAGCCGCAGGTTATCCTGCTTGATCTGCGTATGCCCGGTGCTACCGGTATCCAAACAACCCGGCGCTTGCGAGAGCAGCAGTTCCAGGGCGCGATTATCGTGCTGACATCCTATGGAGACCAGGCGTACGTCACCCAGGCTCTGGAAGCCGGGGCCGACGGCTATTTGCTCAAGAGCACACCAAGCGACCAACTGATCTCGGCCATTCGTGACGCCAGCCACGGACGTCGCCAGCTCAGCCCGGAATTGCTTGATGGCGTGCTGGAAGAAATCGGCGACCTCGCCCGCGAAAAGACCGCTCGCGAATTCGCGCTGAGCGAGGAAGAGGCCGAGATCCTGCTTCGCACCAGCCAGGGTGCAAGTAACCGTGCAATTGCCACGGGCATGGATATCTCTGAGGTTGCGGTCAAGAAACGACTGGCAACCATTTACCAGAAGCTCGGCGCCAGCGATCGCGCCAGTGCAGTTGCCGTCGCAATTCGGCGAGGACTCATCTGATCCCGTATCGTCAATCCGGTACCATGTACTCGCTGTAGGGAGTCCTGCGGCGTAATCCGTTGTGACCACGCGTCTGGACCGAATTTGTGAGCTGGTTGTTTCCGACCGTTTGGTGGTACCTCGCCACCCTCATTGCTACCATTGCCTGCCTGCCGCTGACGCTATTTCTCTTCAAGCGCACCATGGGACAGGGAGCAACGTTTGCGCGTCCGCTTGCGATGCTCCTCACGATTTGGCCCGTCTGGCTCATCTCCAGTGTGTTCGGAACCAACGGTGTCTGGAGCGGCACGCTCCTGTGGGCATTTCTTCTGCTCACGGCCGTCATCGGCTGGATTCAGGTATCACGACGAAAACTCTTCAAGCTGTCAAACCTGTACCACTTCGTTGTGGCGGAACTGGTGTTTTTGGTGATGTTCGTCTTTGCACTGTGGTTCCGCGGATTTGGACCACAGGCAGCGGATACCGAGAAGCCCAGTGAATTGATGATGCTCTCCAGCACGATGCAGAGCTCATCCATGCCGCCAATAGATGCCTGGCTCAGCGGCGAAACACTCAACTACTACTACATGGGCTACGCCATTTGGGGTGGAATCGGGAAGATGACCTTTCTCGCGCCCGCCCAGGTGTTCAACCTGGCCCTCATCAGTACATTCGCAATGGCGTTCGTGGCAATTGCCGGCCTCGTGGCGATGGTCCTTGGTCGTTTCTATGGCGAGCGGAGCGCACGCATCGGCGGAGTCGTCGCTGCTGTCATGGCACTGATCATGGGTAACCTGTGGTCCAGCTGGCGTTGGGTAGGAGATAACACCGGGGATAGTTATTTTGGGGGAATCGGCTGGAGAGCCTCTCGCATCCTGCGCGATTCCAACAATCCGGATTACGGCTATAACCCGATCACCGAGTTCCCGGCCTTCAGCTTTATCCTGGGAGATCTCCACCCGCATGTGATGGCATTGCCATTCGCCGCGACGGCGCTTGGTATTGCCTGGGTACTGCTGACACTCGGTCGATTGAAGGAGGGCGAGAAGTTCTGGCAGCGAGACTTCGCCAGAATCGCGATTTCCGGTGCAGTTCTTGGTTCGCTTTACGTTCTCAATTCCTGGGATTTCCCGACCTATGCTGGAATCGCCGCCCTGGCCCTTGTCCTGGGCACCGTCGGTATCGGTTGGCGACATCAGGTAGCCGCAGTCGCCTTGCTGGGTGCGAGTTCTATTCTCGCCTGGCTGCCGTTCCATCTCGATTTCGTGGCACCGGCCAACCCAATCGATTCACCGGTCTCCAATGCACTGGGCCGCATTCCACTTGTAGGTGGCGTCCTTAACAGCATCGGCGTGTATGACGGACTCGCGACAACGCCGGCTGAATTCTTCTCGATGTTCGGCTTCCAGTATTTCGTATTGATGGCACTGATCGTCGGCGAGGTTGCCCGTCGGCGTGAACCTGTGATGAGCATGCGCTATCGCCGCCTGGGCGAGCGACCAGAGCATGATCCCGCGTCCGGGTATCTTGCCCTGGCCTTCGGCGTGCTGTGTTTGATCGGCGCCATTGTGGTGCCAGTGCACCTGCTGCTCTTTTGTGGGTTGCCGGTCATCGTCATCTGGCTACTTTTGGAGCGCGATGCCCGGCTCACTCCCGCCAACGTGTCGTTGGTGGTGTATGCCCTGGCTCTGCTGCTGTTGCTCATTCCCGAATTCTTCTACATCAGTGATATCTATTCCGGCAGCCGCATGAACACCGTATTTAAGGTGAGCTATCAGGTCTGGTTGCTGATGTCAGTTGCGGCTGGCATTGGCATCATAGCTCTCTGGAAATCCGTTCGCTTCAACCTCGTGCTGCGCTATGCCATGCCCCTTGTTACGGCTGGCTTGCTGATATTCGGCATGGTCTATCCGGTGGTCGGTGGCCAGCAATGGCTGGATTGGCGCAATCCACAGCGCGATTGGAGCGGTATCGACGGACTCGCGTACCTGCAATCCACCCCGGATTCACCAGAGGACGCCGAATACGAAGCCATCGAGTGGATGCTTGAGAACGCCGGGCCCAACGACGTCATCCTTGCTGTTGGTGGTGGCGAGTGGGATACCGCCGTTGGCCGACTTTCCGGTGGCAGCGGTGTGCCGATGATCATGGGATGGATCGGCCACGAACGGCAGTGGCACCTGGGAGATGAGGAGATGCTTGCCTCGTTCCCGGATCGCATTCACGATATCGATGCGATGCTGGCCAGCCCACCTGATCCTGAGCTACTCGACAAGTACGATGTGACGTACCTGTACATCGGCCCGAATGAACTCTACGGGGCACCCCTGGCTGAACCGTCCCCCGGGTATATGGCGATGAATCCGATTCCCACGGCTAACGATCCCGACTTCCCCGGCGAGGGGTGGGAGCTCGTCTTCCAGCGCGGCGATGTCCGCATCTACGAGCGCATTGTCCTGGAGATCGATTAATCCAAATCCGTAGACTCGGACCTCGATCCGCAGAT
>CAZYDY010000147.1:0-5453 GCA_964646245.1 uncultured Sphaerobacteraceae bacterium | reverse complement strand
CGTGGCCCGTCCAGTCCGCTCCTGTCTTGCGGGGCGCCGACAATGGGCACTCCAGAGATCGTTCGGGTAGAATCCGACATTTCCTTCGAGCAGGCATATCTCGATACCACCATTCCCTATCACGGTAACGCCCTGCTTCTCACTGAGCTGGCCCTCGATCACCTTGATGATGATCGGGTGGTTCAAATTGCCGGGCAGATTTTGGAGTCGCACCCCGAAAATCTGGAATATCTCGGAGATGTTCGCGAGGAGCTTTTTGATACGCGCGAACCCGAAGATGCCACCCACGAGAAAATGCTTGTCGCAATGGGTGGTATGGAATCGTGCACCGATGAATCCCACATGAACTTCCTGGATGCGGAGTGGGTTGAGGAAACATTCTCCAACCACGATGATCCGATGCTTGCATATGTGAGCATGCTGGTGCTGTTAATGGAAATGGAAAATCACCAGCATGAAGTTGGGACGGAGCTCGCGGAGCATGAGGATCTCCGATCTTTCTGTGAGCGCATGTTTGAGGAACAACGTGAGACCGTCGCAACGTTGAAGGAGATCCGTGGCGAACTGATCACGCGTTACTAGGCCCTGTGCCTTAAGAACAAAACGGGAGGGCAACTGCCCTCCCGTTTTGGTTTCTCTGGCTACTGAGAAATTCTGCGGCTGTTGATGGCTATTGGTGCATTGGAGCGTGCCTCGGCATCGTTCCGTGCCTTCTCGACGTATGCTTCCAAATCCTCCTCATGCATCTCACCAAGCACGAGGGAGCTGATGATTCCATCCGGACTAATCACAAACGTCATTGGGTAGGCCATGATGCTGTAGCGCTGCGCGATGATACCGGTAGTAACGCGATTGCCTCCATCATCCCGACCAATGGGGTAGGTGACATCAAACCGCTCTGCGAACTCTCGGGAGTTCTCCATGGAGTCCTGCTTGGCGCCAACGCCGATCATCATGACGTCGTCTGGTGATGATTCCCAGTACGCCTGGAATGCCGGCATCTCCCGGATGCAGGGCTCGCACCAACTGCCCCAAAAGTTCAGTATCACAACCTTGCCACGCTGCTCGCTCAGGGTTATTTCCTCGCCGTCAAACGTCTGCAAAGTAAAGTCCGGTGCTTCTGCACCTACCAGGGGAGTGTCCAGCGTTTGGCTCGATGTATTCGTATCATCGCCATCGTCGCCGCCCAACCACTGGTAAGCACCAATGCCAACGACCAGCACGATAAGGGCGAGCCCAAGCAACCAGCTGGATGTGCGCTCGTTCTTGCCGTAGCCTATGCGGCCACGATCTTCCGGGGAATCGTCGGTATCTGCGAGGGATGGTTGCTCTGTTTCGTCGGTTTGTTCAAGGTCAGGTTGCTCGGTGGTCATGTAACGATTTCCTGCTAGGGGAGAGATTCAACTGCTTCCTGCACCTTGGCGTGGTCATCCTCGGTGCCTCCCACGAGTACAAATATGATGTTGCTGTGTTGCACCACATACACATCCTCACCCTCATTTAACGGGCGCTCGGATGTCCTGGATGTGATGACAAGGGTTTCCGGATCAAGGTTGGCGCCATCGGCTTCGCGCAGCTGTACGCCTTCTTCCAGCGTCGCCGCCGGGTAAACGAACACGAATCCGTTCATGTCGTCAATTTCTACCACCTGGCCAGGTTGTGAGAGTTGGTCTGCCGACGCTGTGTAGCGACCGTAATCAACGCTGTCAAAATCTTGCTGGTCGAGTGCCGCCACGACGCACGCCAACTCGCTTGAGGCTGTTTCGCATGCGGGCGGTTCCGGACCATCGCTAAAGAATCGATCATCGAAGAAGTAGAGGTACACCACTACCAGGGCGGCCACGAAAGTGAGCGCGAACAAGATATTGCTGATCATGATCGCGCGGTTTCGATTTGGTGGTGTTTCGCTCATTCCGGATCCTGCACTTGAGCCCCGTATCGGCACGCGGGTCACTGCGTTCTAGTATCGCGTACGGCGCACGCTTTGTGCATGTGTACGCTATTTCAGGCCAGGCGGATGCCGCATCTGGAGTAAATGCCAGATGTTAATGGACCTTTATCGCAATATCGCGATTTTGGTATTGACAAGGTGTTCGTGCGCCCCTATACTGAATATAGACAAGTTATACAACGACGTTTCTTGTCCGTCACCGATGTAGTTGACATGTATAGAGGAGCACACCATGAACTTCTTCCGCAAGATTTTTGGCCGATCACGAACCCGAGGCAGCGCCCGATTTAACCGCTATTACGGCAACGTTCTTCGCACTGGCGCCGGTTATCCGACCGCAGACGAAGCACGCCGCGATATGGCCCAATATGACAACAATATTCATCCTTTCGGATGGCCAATGTAATCGCCCAAGGCGATAATCCCATGGTGATCTGGTGGATCAAGCCCCTGATCGATTCGCCACTGCTCCAGGCATTTACCAATGCTCAAAATCCAACAGTCCGGGTGATGCAACGACCACCCGGACTGTTTTCTTTAACTTAACTTTGTCAGGAAAAGTACGCACCTGCTGTATGCCAGGTGCGGCATAACCCTGTCAGACGCTGCGCGTGAAGCGCGCGATCGCCTGGTTCAGTTCCTCCAAACGCTCTTCGCGGAGATCACCTTCTGCCTCCACCACGCAGCCGCGGATATGATCTTGCAGTAGCAGGAGACCAATGCTCTGCATGGAGGAGTTGATTGCCGATATCTGTGTGAGGATATCCACACAATACCGATCATCTTCAACCATGCGCGCAACACCGCGGATTTGCCCTTCTACCCGCGCGAGCCGGCTAAGGAGCTTTCCTTTGTCCGCAGAGTAGGAGTGGTTGTGGTGGCAGGGGTCATCCTGCTCGGAAGTAGGTGGGTTGGTTGCTACAGGAGTCTTGGAAGTCATGGCAGTTCTCGTGGATTAATTGAAGGATTGAGGTAAGAGACGCCTCTCTCATAACGTACCACATTGCCCCATGCCTTGCGGAAATATGCCAGAATAGGGAGAAGAGCCGTCAGAAGTTTGTAATCGCCACAATCGGGAACGGAGATGAGCGTGTCAACGATTATTGTTGCAACATTCGAAGACGAGAGTAAAACCTATCAGGCGTTCTCCGAGATCAAACGAGCCTCGGTTGACGGTCAGTTGAAGATCAACGGCCTGACAGTGATGCATCGCAATCTTGAAGGCAACTTTGTCATTAAGGATGCAGCCATTCGTAACTACGGCGGCAGCATTACTGGCGGCATCGTCGGTTCGCTTATCGGTATTCTCGGTGGCCCCATCGGCATATTGCTGGGCTGGGGAGCCGGGGCCTTGCTCGGTGGTATGCGCGATGCCCGAGAGATAATGTCTGACCAGAATCTCTTCAAAACTCTTTCTCGGGATATGCAGGTCGGCAACACCGCCCTCATTGGCGAGATCGAGAACGAGAAGGGGAATCATGTCCAGCAGATCGTCCGCCGACTCGGTGGCGAACTTCTGCGCCGACCGACGGAAGATGTCGAGGCCGATCTCCGTGCCATGGAGCAGGCACAGGATTCCGCACGTGAGGAAGCTATCCGCGTGCTGGAGGAACACAACACGTCTGGCCGGAAGGATGATTCACCATCGTCCTGATACGAAACGGTGTATGCTGGTAGCGTAATTCGGCGCTGTCACTGGCTCCTCTGACCGTGCGCCAATCCACCTCGAGGCAATAAGGCACAGCCGATATGCGATCTTTTTTTCAGCGACAAGGGAAATTCAGGCCACTGAACAAGGGCGATGAACGCGGTAAAGAACGCGATGCATCGATACCTGAGGATTTGTGGTCGAAATGCAGCAAGTGTGCAGAGTTAATCTACACACGAGAGCTGGAACGCAACAGTCGCGTTTGCCCCAAGTGCAGTTACCATTTCCGACTTACTGCGCGCGAGCGAATCGACCTTCTGGTCGATGCCGATACGTTCGAGGAGTGGGACACCGATATCCTCCCAACCGATCCGCTCGAGTTTGTGGATGGCCAGGGCTCGTACGCCGAAAAACTGGTAAAGACACAGCAAAAGACCGGTGAAACCGAGAGCCTCATTACCGGCAAGGGTGTGATCAATGGTCGCCCGATTGTATTGGTCGTAGCGGAGTTCGGCTTCCTCGGTGCCAGTATGGGCAGCGTGTGGGGCGAGAAGCTCGCTCGTGCCGTTGAACGCGCCATAGAGTTGCGATTACCGGTGCTCACCGTGAACGCATCTGGCGGTGCACGCATGCATGAGGGACTCTTTTCGCTCATGCAAATGGCCAAAACCATCGCGGCCTTCCATCGCCTTGGCGAAAATCGCCTGCCACATTTTTCATTGCTCATTGATCCGTGCTACGGCGGTGTTCCAGCCAGCTTCGCAACCGTCGCCGATGTGATGCTTGCAGAGCCAGGAGCGCTCATTGGTTTCGCCGGTCAGCGCGTAATTGAGCAGGTGACCCGGCAGACGCTACCCGAAGGGTTCCAGACCGCTGAGTTCCTGTTAGAACACGGCATGATCGACCAAATCATCGAGCGTGGCAGTATTCGCCACACGCTCACCATGCTGTCTGATCATTACGTTGGCCGACCCGCCACCGCCCAAACGGGCTATCCAAAGGGCCTGTTGGCAGATTCCGATGAAGCAGGCGTCACAGAAGTACCAACACCCGTCCCAGCTGGAGACGATGCATGACCAACGAATCCGTACAGATGTCATCACCAGAAATTCCCGCCATGGACCGCGTCCGCCTCGCGCGCGATCCGAACCGCCCGGGCACCCTCGACTATGTCAGTGAACTTTTGGAGCGCGTTGTCGAACTCCGCGGAGATCGCAATCACGGCGACGACCAGGCACTGATTGGCGGGCTCGGAACGTTCCGCGGTCGATCCGTCGTCTGGATCGGTCACCAGGGCGGCACCAACACCAAGGAAAATCTGGAGCGCAACTTCGGTATGCCGCGACCGGAAGGATTCCGAAAGGCGAAGCGCCTCATGCAGCACGCCGAGAAATTCGGCATGCCCATCCTCACCTTTGTAGACACCTCCGGTGCGGATCCTGGTATCAGCTCGGAAGAGCGCGGTCAGGCAACCGCTATTGCCGAGTGCTTGCTACAGATGATCGGAACAAAAGTGCCGATCGTGTGCACCGTCATCGGCGAAGGTGGTTCGGGTGGTGCACTTAGCATCAGCCTGGGCGATCGCCTGCTCATGCTGGAGAACGCTGTATATGCAGTCGCTTCACCCGAGGCCTGCGCTGCGATTCTGTGGAAGGATGCAGGCAAGGCTGCCGATGCCGCTGCCACCATGCGTATCACCGCTGGAGACCTGCAGCGATTTGGTATGATCGAAGAACTGATCGCCGAGCCCATCCCGGCTCATGAAGCCCCACGCGATACCATCCAAACGGTCGGTGAGCGCATCGATGCCCACCTCAGCGAACTCCTCGATTCCTGGAGCTTCGATGACGACGC
>CAZYDY010000146.1:0-5463 GCA_964646245.1 uncultured Sphaerobacteraceae bacterium | reverse complement strand
ACCGGCAGGACTATTAGCGGCGATATCGATGCCACCGGCGAGTGGAGAAAGGAACAGAAGCGCGAGTGGATAATTGGCAGTGGTGATGGTCCGCAGCTGAGCGCCAAGTCTGTCAGTGGTGATGTTCACATTCACGCCGTTGTGGATCCGGAGATCACGCTGCTTCATGAGGAGCCTGCCGCGAAGGAAACAGAAAGCGAGCCCTCCACCGGAAAGAGCGACAGCGATATCAATATCAACCTGGACTTTGAGATCGAGCGCGCAAAGGGCTGGATCAAGGATATGAGCTCGAAGCTCGGTGCGATGCTCAATGAGACGGATAGCAAGAGCAAGCGTGACGACACGACCGCTGTAGTGGAGCCAATGGAGCCGAAGACACCTGAAGCACCAAAGGCACCAGAGGCGCCGCAATCGCCGGAGAATCCGGACCAGAAGTCCGCTACTGCCGAGCGACGCGCGAAACTGCTTGAAGCTGTAAAGAACGGTGAAATGACCGTAGATGAGGCCCTGGCCGAGCTGGAGCGAGACGCCTAAATCACCTGATCGGCCCGGAATCGATTCCGGGCCGAGATCCCACAGGGGATGAATCTCGCGGCCGATGACCGCATCAGGAAAAAAGAAATACAAGCGCAGCAATTCACGGGGGCGGATTGCCATCAGGCACAAAGAAGATGTGCCTTGAGAGGGATCTGTACGATGAACGTGCGATTGGTTACGCAAAACGAAATTGCCGACAGGCAGCAGTATCTGAGAAGTACCTACCTGAACACACAGCATGGATTCTCGGTTTCCGGGTTCAGGCGACTGATGGGAAGCACCTTCATCGCCATGGGTCAGAAGATCCAGGGACGTTGTGACGAACGTCGAGCGGCGCGTGTCACGGTGTCGCCGCTCAGGCCGGCCCGAGGGATCTAGCGATGGCAATCAATTCAGCCCAGCGGATTGGCGCCTGGCTCACGCCAGAGCGCCGACCGCTTACGGTGCTATTGGGCACCAGTTTCATCTCCCTTATCAGCAATCAACTCACCGCCCTGGCAGTGCCCTGGTTTGTGCTGGTGCTTACCGGAAGTGCCACGAAGATGGGCCTCACCGCTGCCGCAACCATGTTGCCGAGTGTGGTGATGATGTTCCTGGGCGGCGCGCTGGCGGACCGGATGAACGAGCGTCGGCTCAGTGCGTTCTCGGATATCGTCAGTGGCGTGACGGTGGCCATGGTGCCGTTGCTGTTTGCACTTGGTTACCTGAACTTTACGTGGCTCCTGGTATTGATGGTGGCCGGCGCGATTTTCGATACCCCTGGCTACAGCGCACGTAGCAAACTCGTCCCGAAACTCGCCGAGCGTGGTGGTGTACCTATCGAGCGCGTTACATCCCTGCAGGGAGTTTTCCAGGCCGTATCCATGATCTTCGGCGCGGTGCTGGCTGGTGTGCTCATCGCCTGGCTGGGCGCCACCAATGTTCTGTGGATCAATGCGGCGGCATTCGCTTTCTCGGCTATCACCATGCTGACGCTTATTCCCGAGGTACACGTGCGGCGAGAGGCAGTTCCGTCGGTGGTGGAAGATATCCGCGTTGGCTTGCAATACGTCCGGAAGAACGCGCTTTTGGGATCGCTTATTGTTTCTGCGCTGATCCTGAATGGCTTGCTCTCACCGTTCATGGCCGTTCTGATTCCATATTTGGCGAAAACGGAATGGGACAGTGCCACGCGCTTCGGCATCCTTATGAGCGGAGTCGGTGCCGGTTCGCTCATTGGTAGCGTTGTTGTGGAACGATTGACCGAGCGAGTTGGCCGCGGAAACGTTGTTCGCATCAGTATCCTGCTGCTTACGTTGCCGGTGTTTGCCTTTGTTGGAGTTCCGGGCCTGGCCATCGCGTGGGCCGGCGTTTTCCTCCTCGGCATTGGGATGGGCATGATCAACCCGGTCATCTTCGCACTGGTCTATCGGGTGACGGATTCCGAGATCCTGGGACGCGTCCACGGTGTGATTGGTGCCGGAGCAATGATTGCATCGCCCCTTGGTGTTGTGCTCATTACACCCGCGCTGGAACAGTTGGGGCTCTCCGCTTCTTTCCTCATCATTGCAGGATGCCTCGCGCTGCTCGGCCTGTGGTTGCTCGTATTCTCGCCGTTCCTCCGGGAGGTTGAAGCTGTATCAGCTTCGCTAGGTGCAACCGAGTCTGAAGCCACCACTACCTAATTTTCGAAAGCACTTGACATCGCAACTCGTGGCAGCGTACATTCACCTCGTACCCACGCAGACGTGGGTGCGGGGTGGGGTGTCTCCTGGACGCCAATTTCGCGCTTGTGGAACTCAAGTGCAACAGAAGCGGATACAAGAACCGCTCTGGAGTAACTTCAATGACTGGTACGTCGTACACCGATACAACGCCTACATTCGGCCAGGAGAAGCATTCCCGCTCTCCCATCAGGCCGCTCAGGCGTGTGGTACGTACCACGCGCTAGCGGCCTTTGCCGGTTAGCGCCACTTCATCAGATATCCCACACAATTCAAACCTCACAGCCTGCGTTGATCGGAAGAAGTACGCGGCAGAATCGCTTCAGCGATCCAGGGAGAGTGCAAGCCTGGTATCAGCGATTCACCGCCGAACGCGTCCGTGAGCAGCCAACCGAAGAAAGCCGGCAACGGCAAGTAGGTTCGGATGGATGGCCTCCATGCCCTCAACAGCCGAGAGATGCGCAGCGCTTGCGCAAGAAGGGTGGTACCGCGGGAACAGACGTCTCTCGCCCCTTTGATTGGAAACCACATTGGGTGGTCTCCGATCGGCGTCGTTATGACCAAAAGGGACGAAGACCAATGGAAGAGACCGTCAGCACATCCTTTAGCCCGGCCACACCCGAGCTTCACTCCGTACCGAGCGTAAGCCAGAACCTGAACGGACCAGCCACCAGTCGCACATCGCTGCTGGGCGGCCCAACGATGGCTCCGCTGCCGACCTTCTCGGTCAGCACCAAGCTGCGGGGTCGACATGTTCTGGTGGATACCGACCTGACTCCGGAAGAGACGCTGGAACTGCTCGATACTGCTGCCCGACTCAAGCGGATGCATCGCAACGGCCAGCCGCATCATTACCTGACCGGCAAGACGCTTGGCCTTATCTTCCAGCACCCGAGCACACGAACGCGCGTGAGCCTCGAGGCCGGTATGGCCCAGCTTGGTGGACAGGCGATCTTCCTTGGCGTGAACGACCTGCAGATGAACCGCGGTGAGACGATCGGCGATACAGCCCAGATCCTGAGTCGCTACGTGGATGCCCTCGTTGCTCGCGTCGCCGATCACAACGACCTGATCGAACTGGCCACCAGCGCCAGCATTCCGGTAATGAACGGTCTTAGCGACCTTTGCCATCCGCTGCAGGCGTATGCCGACCTCCTCACCATGCAGGAAACGTTTGGCGACCTGAAGGGCCTGAAGCTGGCGTATATGGGTGATGGCAACAACATGCTCAGCAGCCTCATGCTCAGCGGTGCCGCGATGGGTATCTCCGTTTCGGTCGCTGCCCCGGAAGAGTTCGCGCCGGATCCGAAGGTTGTGCAGCACGCGCAGTGGCTCGGAAACAGCACCGGTGCGACCGTTGAGGTATTCACTGATCCGGTTGAAGCGGCCAAAGATGCCAATGTCGTCTACACCGATGTGCACGTCAGCATGGGCCAGGCGGATGCCGCCAACCGCGCCGTGAAGCTGGCTCCGTACAAGGTGTCTGACGAGGTGATGGATGTGGCCGATGACAATGCGGTGTTCATGCACTGCCTGCCGATGCACCGCGAGGAAGAAGTTTCCGCCAACGTGGTGGATGGCCCGAAGAGCATCGTATTTGACCAGGCCGAGAATCGGCTCCATATGCACAAGGCGCTCCTCGTGCACACGATGGCGTAGGAGACGATATGGCGCTGCAGATGAGTCGCACAATCGATTACACCATCAATGAAGAGGAGCATGAATTGCGACTTACCGACAGTCTTCGCGGTCGAAGCATTCTCAGCGATGCCAGCCTTAGTCCGGAAGAGCGAATCGCGATCCTGGATACGGCTGAGGTGCTGAAGCGACTTCGCAAGAACGGAGTGAGCCACCCATGGCTGGCCGGGAAGACGATGGGGATGATCTTCCAGCACCCCAGCACACGCACGCGCACCGCCTTCCAGGCGGGCATGGAGCAACTCGGGGGCCAGGCGATCTTCCTTGGTGCGCAGGATTTGCAGCTCAAGCGCGGCGAGACCATTGAGGACACTGCCGCCATTTTCAGCCGATATGTCGATGCAGTTGCAGCACGAGTCGCTGATCCACTTGATCTCATCCAGTTTGCCCGGGGCGCGACGGTGCCGGTATTTAATGCGCTCACCAGTCAGGATCATCCGCTCGAAGCCTTGAGTGATGTGTTTGCGCTTCGTGAGCATTTCGGCTCGCTGAAGGGGCTAACGTTCGCGTACCTGGGGGATGGCAATAACGTGTGCCACTCGCTCATGTTGGCGATGGCTGCGGCAGGTGTGAATGTCCATATCGCTTGTCCGAAGAACTTCGGGCCTGATCCGCTGATTGTGCCGCAGGCGCAAGCGCTGGCCAGCCAAACCGGTGCCGAGATCCGCTTCTTTGGTAGCGCGAATGAGGCCGTTCGGGGTGTGGATGCGGTGTACACCGATATTCACGAGAGTATGGGAGAGCAGGAGAATCCACGAAAGTTGATGGCGCTTGCGCCGTATCGCGTGACACAGGATGTGATGGAACGAGCAAAGCCGGAGGCGGTCTTCATGCACTGCCTGCCGTTGCGTCGCGGACAGGAGGTCGAGCCGGAGGTTGCAGATGGGCCACAGAGCATCATCTTCGACCAGGCCGAAGCGCGACTCCATGTCCACAAGGCGGTGCTGCTGCAGGTGCTGCATGGCGATCGGAATCCGTTTTCGTCATGAGGTTTTGGTAATCCACAGCCGAGTGGTTCGGCTGGGAAATGAGTTGTTCGCGCGTGAGCGCAAGAGGAGATTGAACAATGGCTGCAACTGCTGTTTGCCCGGAATGTGATGCGGAAATCGAAGCTGTTGGTGTGGAAGTCGGAGAGATCGTTCCATGCGATGAGTGCGGCGCCGACCTGGAAGTCACCGGTGTGGATCCGGTGAAGCTGGAGCTTGCTCCGGAAGAAGGCGAAGACTGGGGCGAGTAGCCCATTCGTAGACCCGTTCCTCGCCGCAGGCGAGTTGTGCGGGTTTCGGACGTACGCCCGGGGTTAATCCCCGGGCAGCCCGGGAATAAATCACGGGCCTACATTAAGGGTTGGAATCAAAATGACAATGGCAATCGGCGTGCTGTGCGCACGCGTACGGGTGGAAGAAAAACGGATCATGGCCGCGCTGGAACGCGCTGGTGTTTTGACCATGCCCGTACCCCCCGCGGCGATGCCATTGCCCCCTGACCCTACCTTGCGGGATGTGCAGAACCTCATCAACGAGGC
>CAZYDY010000145.1:0-5494 GCA_964646245.1 uncultured Sphaerobacteraceae bacterium | reverse complement strand
AAGAACATCGTCGGTCAATGACTTCGCCCAGGGACTCTTTGCAGGTTTTCTCAGTATCGGAATGTACGGGCTAGTTGCACCTAGCTCGCCGCAGCAGCCTTCTCGCGTTTCTCCATGATCGTCGTGCTGTGTCCACCATCAAGTCGCGCCTCCGGGTTGATGTGTACCAGGGCATGGTTCACAGCAGTCACCGCTTCAGCCGATCCATTCGCGATCAGCTTGAACTTGGCTGGGTACGTTGCAATGTCACCGGCGGCAAAAATCCCGGGGATGTTCGTCTGCATCGTCTGGATATCAACAACGATGTTGTTCCGCTGCAGTTCGAATCCCCAGCTCTTGAGAGGGCCGGGGTCAGCCTTGAACCCAATCGCGCAGATGAGTTCGTCGACTTCAACGTCCTGGGTGGTGCCGTCCTTGTGCGCAAAGGTTAGGCCCGCAATGCGACCGTGATCTCCAGCGCGAACGTGGGTAACTTCGTACAGCGGGTAATGAAGATCGACGCTGGATTCTTCCAGTTCCTGAACAGCACTCTCATGCGCGCGGAACTTGCTGCGGTGAATCACACGTACGCTCTTCGCTAGCGGTTCAAGTGTCAGTGCCCAGTCGACAGCACTGTCACCACCGCCAACGATTACGACGTTCTTGTCGCGGAAGTCCTCAATGTGCTTGGCGAAGTAGTGAACACCCTTGCCTTCCAGGTCTTCGACGCCTTCTGCACCAAGGCGGGTGGGTTCGAACGCACCAACACCGGCGGCGATGATGATGGCGCGGCTGCGACGGATTCCCTTACTGGTCTGGAGCGCAAAGGTGCCATCCTCGAGTTGGTGCATTGTCTGCACCTGCTCGCTGAGGCGAATGGTTGGGTCGGCCTTCATCGCTTGCTCAAGGCAGGCGGCAGCAAAGTCCTTGGCAAGTACCTTCGGGAAACCGATCACGTCGTAAATGTACTTCTCGGGATACATGGCCGTACACTGTCCACCGGGTTCCTCCAGCGAATCAATGATCTGTACACTCAGCCCGCGGAGGCCAGCGTAGAAGGTAGCAAACAGCCCGGTTGGGCCGGCTCCGATTATATTGAGGTCGTACACCGGCTCATTCATGAACTCCGGTGTGTTGAGGAAATCGTGGTCAGTCACAGAACCTGTTTCTCCTGGATGTAGCCTCGCAATACACATGCGGGGAATGCGATGACAACGCTGTCTCTGTGAAGCATAGAATACTATCCGACTCATCAGGTCAGCTATTACATTGTAAGTGAGACACTTCTACACTTCTGGACGTAGCGCACAAACGATAACAACGGCGGTAGGCAGGGAGTCCAGTGGGCGACAATCGGATGAAGCAGTGGGCCAGGGCCCGTATGACACCAGAGACGTGGAATCGGATAGTGGAAGCAATCTCGGCCGCCGGCCGTGCGGTACAGCGCTCTGCAGTTGAGGTCCGTCACTGGGCAAGTATCGGCAGCGATACCGTCACCAGCTTCCGCAACGCCAGGGTTGAGCCGTGGCGGCTGATTTTCGCTATGGCGATCATCATCATCCCAATGCTCATCCTCTACTTCTTGCCCTGGGGTATTCCGGAAGCAATCCTGGTCGCGACCCTGTTGGCGCTCATCCTGCTCGCAACGTACGCCGCAGACTGGATCGGTGGCTTCACCTCTACCCTTACTGGCCTGGTAGCACTGGACCTGCTCTTTCTCGGCGAACGAAACACATTCGATTTCTGGGAGAACACGCAAACACTTTGGTTGGTACTCATCTATCTGGCCTCAGCTACCGCCCTCGTGATGATGACCGAGCATCTCAAACATGAGCTCGCGATCGCCAAAATGGAAGCTTCTGCCCTCCGCGCAGCGAATACGGCTTTCTACTCGGTTGAGATCGCAGCCGCACAGCGCCCGGCCGGAGACAGCGCAGCATTTGTGGGTGTGTTGCAAGAGATCCTCACCGCCATGGCCCGCGTAAACCGTGCAAGCGCCGGCGCAATCTACCTGGTAGACGCACCCAACAATGCACTTGTGCAGGCCGCAACCTACGGTGGCGAGGAAGGTGAAGAATCGCTCCCCGGCGATGATCCTAACCGCATTGTCCCGATAGATTTCGGCTTCGTTGGTCGCGTAGCAGCAGAGCGTCGGCCGGTAGTGATCCGCGACATCGCAGAGGTCGATGACGCTCCGGACGTGTTGGCAACAAACCCGTTCGTGCGCTCCGTTGTGGGTGTGCCCATCTTCGACGGGCAGAACGCACTGGCCGGAGTTGCCTGGGTCGGTTTGTATGTGCCCTACCGGTTCACCCAAACCTCGCAAGCTCGCCTCCAGGCGCTGGCCTATCGCACCATCGCATTCATGGAAACCGCCCGACTCGCCGACCAACAGGTCGAGGAACTTGGTCGAGTTCAGGATAGCCATCGCCGGCTGCAGGCCGTGATTCAGACAATGCCGGAAGCCGTGATGGTTATCCGTCCGCCGCACGGACAAATCGTCACCAGCAATGCTGCAGCTCAAAAACTCTTTGGATTAAGTAGCCCTGGAGCACAAATAGAGCTGCGCCGTATCGATCAGCTAGGCATCACGTCGGATCCGCCTGAGTTGGATATTGAACTCCCGATGATGCAGGCAATGATCGACGGATCAACAGTCACCAGCGTGGAGCTCTTGGTTCACACATCGGACGGTTCCCAGGTGCCGGTTGTGGCCAGTGCCGCGCCACTGATCACCGAGGACAATGAAGTGGACGCGGTGGTGTGTGTATTCCAGGATGTGTCTCCGTTGAAGGAGGCCGAGCGACTTCGTGACGAGTTCATCTCTGTGGTCTCGCATGAGCTGCGATCACCGCTCACACCAATCCGCGGCTTCGCCCAGGTAATCTCACGCGATCTCGATCGCGAAGGCGGACACGAGCAGCACATCAAGTGGTTGAAAACGCTGGAGCTTCATACCGATCGACTCACCCGTTTGGTGGACGACCTTCTCGATGTGTCCCGCATGAGGGCTGGTCGACTCAGCGTTTTGCATGAAGAAATCGACCTGGTCGAAATCGCCACAGCGATCGTTGATAGCAAGCGCGCCAGTCAATCCACCCACGACATTGTGCTCCAGACCGACTTAGAGGAACTACGGGCGTTCGGCGATCAGGACCGTATGATCCAGGTGCTGGACAACCTCGTTGGTAACGCGATTAAGTACACGGATAACGGCACGGTCACGGTGACCCTGGACGCAGATGAGGAGCAGATTCACCTGTCAATTGCGGACGAGGGGCGCGGGATTCCCGAAGCGGACCGGGAACCGCTGTTCAACGCTTTCTACCGCACACGTGACGCGAATGAGAGTGCTGTTCCCGGTCTGGGACTGGGTCTCTATATCGTCCGCGAGTTGGTAACCGCTCACGATGGCGAAATCTACATAGATGAAGCGCCCGGAGGCGGCGCCAGGTTCAATATCGAACTGCCCAGAACGATGCCGGAAGCGGCGTCGCTAGACACGCCGGCCTGACGCCTTTCGTCTTCGCACGATCACAATATAGGGGAATTACGGTGCGCCGCTGGTGCCATCGTCAGGGCTGATGCGAGGTGGAATTGGTCCGGCTGTGCCGTCGGATGGCATATCACTGACCCCGTGGCCGGTATACCAGGGACCGCCGGTTCCATCGTCGCCGTTACCTGCACTCTCCGGAGTCTCACTGGCCTCGTCCACGACACCGCTCGTACCAGGTTCAGTGGACGTCTGGTTCGTTCCTGACGTTGTTCCTGAACCGGAAGACGATGTGTTTGTCGACGATTGGGAGCCGCTGTTTGAGCTACCCGAGGACGAGTTCGAATTGATCGGAGCGGGATCCGTAACACCGGTGTTCTGGCCTCCGGTTTCGACCGGTGGCTGCTGAACCGCTGGCGGACTGGTTGGTGCCGGAGCAGCCGGCGGCTGGAGAACGACAGAACTGTTTGCCAGCGCCATGGATCCGGAATCCAGCCCATTACCATTCACGGTATAGAGCACGCCGTCGGCAATCCACATTACCTTGTCGTAAATGGGCGTCTCGGAACCTTCCGGGATGCCGAGATCGTGAATGGCAGGATACCCGGCCACACTCGCATTCACAGTGAGTTCCACGTTCAGGTTCGCTTCGGAACCGCCCGGGAACCCTGCCCCGGCGACGCCAGTGATATACAGGAACGACCCGCCGGAATAGAAGTAGATGCTGTAGCTTCCACCGCCGGCATAGATCTCCGGGCTCATCCCCGCCACCGGGCTTGGTAGCCATGATGGCACCCAAACCGGAATTCCGGATGCTGAGGTCAGGTAGCTGGTGGAATCCGGACCGAGCCAACTCACGCTCTGGGCCGAGGTTGTCTGGCGCTGCAGGCTGTCGACCGTCGGCCAGAAGATGACCGCGGCAACAAGCAAGAAAATCGGAAATAAAGCGGCTCGCGAGCTGCGAAGCCTGGTCAACTTCATGCGGAATAAACCTCCTGATGAGAGATGGTTGTATTGCAGTGGGCATGGGAAAACACATAGGCCATGCTCGGAGTCTCTCATCGCTAAAGGTAGCCCATTGCCGATCGCTCCGTCGACGCGTCCGTACGTTCAATCACGGTACATTCGCGAATATAGCCAGCCGAACGCGACAGGGAGAGCCGTTATCCCGTACAATAAGGTGTTATTCAGGCGCTTTGTCGGAAATCAATTCGGCAAGGTTGCTATGGCGTGCACGCATTCGGAGGTTCCTGTGCAAACCAACACCGTCATTCCATTGGTGCCCCACGGCCAACAACCCAACCAGGCACCGATGAGCAGCCATCCGATTCCGGAAAACGGTAAGAAGTTCTTCATCTGGACCATGGGTTGCCAGATGAACGAAGCCGACAGCCAAAAGGTTGCAGCCATGCTGCAGGAAGTTGGCTACCGAAAGGCGCAGGATGAGAACGATGCCGACATCGTCATTCTCAACTCCTGTGTTGTCCGACAGGCTGCGGAAGACAAGGTCGCCGGCCGGCTCGACTACCTGGGCCGACTTAAGCGCGAGAAGCCCCATATGCCGCTGGTTCTCACCGGCTGCATGGTCACTCGTCAACAGGAAAAGCTGAAGAAGCGCTTCCCGCACGTGGACCTCTTCTTCAATCCGAGCGATTTCCACAAGCTGGTGGAAGTAGTGCCGGAACTGGAGCTGCTGGAAGACGATATGGCCAGCCTCCCCCACTACTATCAGCCGCAGCTCAGCGGCAACAAGGTGGGCGTGTCCGCATATGTGCCGATCATTTACGGCTGCAACTTCGTCTGCAGTTACTGCATTGTGCCGTACCGACGCGGTAAGGAAACGAGCCGACCGTTCAAAGACATCGTCACTGAGGTCGAGCGCCTGGTAGATGGCGGTGTGCGTGAAGTGACATTGCTCGGTCAGACTGTAAACGCCTACGGCTATGACCTCGAAGAAAAGAGTTCGCTCTCGAAGTTGCTGGCAGCAGTCGATAAAATTCCCGGACTGGACCGCCTGCGATT
>CAZYDY010000144.1:4012-5528 GCA_964646245.1 uncultured Sphaerobacteraceae bacterium | reverse complement strand
GGTGATGTCACCATGAGTGTGCGCCAAACCCGTTTGGAAAGGGCTCTTCGCAACGCAGAGAAATCGATGCAGCAGGACTAGGGTTCGAGTTCTCCGAGCTCAACCGGTGTGCCCGGGCCATAGCCGTTTTCAGCCATCCACCCGGCCGGCATTTCAAGCACATGCGTGACCGGCTGCCCGGAAGAGAACCGCGCCCGGTCTGCATCGGCGGTGCCCTCCGGATCGGGGCAGGCATTCTCCGATGCACCCGTGATTTCGCCGTCATGGATCCAGATGATATCGATGCAAAAGCGCATCCCTTTCATCCAAAACGTTTTGGGCACGGGCGCGGAACCGAGAAAGAGCATTCCGGTGTTGTCGTCCAGCCCATTGCGATACCCGAGACCAAGCTGCTGTTCAAACGGATCGATAGCCAGATCAACCTCCACTTCGGTTGACCCGACAACGATCGTTGCACGCTCCCGTCCTTCTGGTAAATCACGCCGCCAGGGTGGAAGTGTTTCTTGCGCGGCAATCGCTCCAGGCTCTGCTAGCAAGATCAATGCAGTCAGGAGAATCAGCCATCGCTTCATGCCTGCTCTCCCAGCATCTGACCCACCTGGGTGAGCACTTCAACGATCTCATCCACAGAACTCACCATGACGTCAGAGTTTGCGGCGATATCGGGATGGGCATCAGCGGTAATCACGCCGACAGCCAACACATGTTTGCCTTCGGCACGAAGTTCGTGGAGAGCGCGAAACCCGTCAATGTCAGTGATATCGTCACCGATATAGACTGCCGATTCGAGGTTGTTCTTCCCCACCAGTTCCTCGATTGCCGTGCCCTTGGTGACCCGGGCGAGCGGGCGCAGCTCCACAATCATCTTGCCAGTTGTTAACCGGAGGCCATTCTCCTCGGCCAGCGGCTGGACTATTGGAAGCAGAAGTCGCTCTGTTTCTTCTGGATCCTCCACATTGCGGAAGTGAATCGTGCCACTGAGGCGCTTGTTCTCCCAAATCATGTCGGCGACTGCTGTACGTCCGGCGAGTTCTTTTCGCGTCTGCTCCAGCACCGTGGCCACTGCTTCGATCGCAGCCGTGCCGGCCTCGTGATCGTGTCGGTGTCCCTTCTCCAACCATTCGAGACCGTGATTACCCACCACCAGCAGCTCGTCTATGGAAATACGGCTGGCAATATCATCAACTGCCCGCCCGGTAATCACGCCCGCGGCATCCAGGTGAGAGGCGATAGCCGCAATAGCATCCGCTGCTCCGGGATAGGCCACAGCTTCATCCGGCGTCGGAGCAATTTCACTGAGAACGCCATCAAAATCCGTGAACAATCCGGCCGGCTTGTGGCTCAGTACTTCAACGATCCTGGTAGCGACGGCATGATTCGACATAAACCAACCCCTTCTCTATTGACCCAATGTGTACGTGTACACGGTGCCATCGGACATGGAAACCCATACATCAATGATGACATCTTGCTGCTCAATCGCCATGTGCGCATATACCTGGCCACGCGGGGCGAT
>CAZYDY010000144.1:1781-3912 GCA_964646245.1 uncultured Sphaerobacteraceae bacterium | reverse complement strand
GCTGATTCAGGAGTAGATGGTTGGGCACTCGCCGGCACGATACCAATCAGCACCAACGCAAGTACGACTGTAATGAACTGTTGAAGTCGAGTATGAGCGAACATGAATCCTCCGTAAGCGGTTACTTCTGCTGTGAGGATACCAGCAGCATACAGGCAAATCGGGCATCATAGCCAAAGGAAAGCTACTTCCCAATTAGCCAATTACTGATACACTGCCATCGTTACGGATTCTCACAATTGAACCGTACTATCAATGACTTGTTCGCAGCTTGAATCTGTCTGGAGCGACATACATGCGGCTCTATAACTCGATGTCCAGAACCGTTGAGGATTTCGTTGTCGATGACAACAAGGTTGGCGTGTATGTGTGCGGAGTTACGCCCTACGACACCACTCATCTGGGTCATGCTTTTACCTTTCTGACATTTGATGTACTTGTGCGTTACCTGCGGCACCGCGGTTACGACGTCACATACGTACAGAACGTCACTGATATCGATGACGACGTACTGCGCAAATCAAAGGAGTTGGGTGTTAGCTGGCGTGAGCTCGGGGATGCAGAGACCTCAAAGTATCTCAACGATCTCAAGCTTATGAACGCAATTCCGTTCGATCACTACACCGCCGCAACTGAGCATATTCCCGAAATGGTGAGCATTATCGAGAAGCTGGTCGAGAAAGATCTCGCCTACGTTGTTAATGGCAACGTCTACTTCTCGGTCGCCAAAGACGACGCGTTCGGAAAGCTGAGCCATCTGGACCCGGCGGAAATGCTGCCGATCGCAAACGAGCGCGGCAACAATCCCGATGATCCCAACAAGCAGGATCCCCTCGACTTCGTACTCTGGCAGGCTGCTCAGCCAGGCGAGCCCACCTGGGAAACACCATGGGGGCAAGGTCGCCCGGGCTGGCATATCGAATGCACCGCCATGGCCCAGAAATACCTCGGTGATACCTTCGCGATTCACGGCGGCGGATACGACCTCATCTTTCCACACCACGAGTGCGAGATCGCCCAGGCAGAAAATGCCACCGGTGAAGAACCCTACGTAAAGTACTGGATGCACGTTGGCATGGTGGATTACCAGGGCGAAAAGATGAGCAAGTCTCTCGGTAACCTCGTCTACGTCAGCGAATTGATCAAGGAATACTCTGCCGATGCAATCCGCCTGAGCCTCCTGGATCACCATTACCGCGAAGGCTGGGAGTTCTTCGACGACGCCATGCCACGCTATGCAGCGAATGCCGCTGCGCTGGCGATGGCCGTAAAAGAACAATCAGGCAACGGCGACAAGCTGGACGCCGGAGAGTTCACTTCTCGCTTCAACGCGGCAATGGAGAACGACCTCGACACAGCAACCGCAGTGAAAGTGTTGGGTGAACTTGCCGACGCAATACAAGGCGCGGCCGGCGAAGATATCCGCGAGGCGCAATCAACTCTCCGGGAACTTGCGCTCCTGCTCGGCCTAATACTGGAATAATCGACGCGAATCGCATTGTTTCCGGGTGATGACAGGCGGTATAATGATCCGTCGGGACCCTGCTACGCACGGGTTCCCGTTGTGTTTCGTGTGAGCGGCTTTGCCGCGCCACCTTTCTCTTCCGCCAATCGTAGGCGGTGGAAACCCAAAGGAAGGACCCCTTTTGGACAAGTCACAATATTTAAAGCCACGTGAGTACGAAATGTTGGCCATTCTCGTCCCCGATCAGGGTGAAGAGGAATCCAAGGCTGCCATCGATACTCTGCAGGGCTACATCACCAGTGGGAATGGAACTATCGATTCCCTCCAGACCGACTCCCCATGGGGTCGACGTCGTCTCGCGTACACCATTCGCCACGAAGGCGTTGACTACCGCGATGGCCACTATGTACTGATGTACTTCACGGTACTTCCGTCCGCCATTGCTGAAATCGAGCGAGACCTGAAGCTTGACACCAATGTCATCCGCTATCTCCTCCTGATCAACGACCCGGAAATGGGTGAGAAGATCGACGAGGCCGCACTCGCCGCCGAACAGGCTGAGGCCGAGGCTGCCGCCGCTGAGGAAGCATCCACTGCCGAAACCGAAGAGCAGGCTGAAGCCACAGAAGTGACTGCAACTGAAGAAGCAGCACCGGCGGAAGAAGC
>CAZYDY010000144.1:0-1681 GCA_964646245.1 uncultured Sphaerobacteraceae bacterium | reverse complement strand
GAAGAAACCGCCAGTGAGGAAGCCCCACAGGAAGAAGCTACCGAAGAAGTAGCTTCCACTGAGGATGAAGCTCCGGCCGAGGAAGTTGCCGCAGAAGAAGCCCCGGCCAAAGAAGAAGCCGAATCCGAAGAGTCCGAGGAATCGGACAAAGCGTAGTCAACGACGAAGGAGTCACATATGAGTTTCGCCAAAGTCACAATTGTTGGTCGATTGGGTCAGGATCCGGAGTCTCGGTACCTGCAGTCTGGAACTCTTGTGGTCTCCTTCTCCATGGCTGCGGATGGTCGCCGCCGTGGCGGTGAGCAGCCAAGCACCACATGGTTTCGCGTAAGCGCATTTGGCGAACAGGCCGAGCGCATCGCCAACATGGTTGAGCGAGGCTACATCGCCAAGGGTCGACTCCTCTATGTAGAGGGACAGTTCGAAGTCCGTGAGTACACGGGCAACGACGGTCAAACCCGCACGTCAAATGACGTCAACCTCACTGACTGGCAGTTCATTGGCAGTGGCCGTGATAACCAGCAGCAGGGCCAGCAGGGTGATAACCAGGGCGGATTTGGCGGAGGAAACCAGGGTGGCGGTTACAGTGGTGGAAACCAGGGTAATACCAGCCAGGATTCCGGCTCCAGCTACGGTGGATCGAACTACGGCAATGAGTTCCCCTCCGGCGACGATCAAAGTGATATTAACGACGTGCCATTCTAAGGCACCCAAAATATGAAACGGTAAAAACAAATGACAGATTCACAGAACTCTGAACAGCGAGGTCAGTCGGAACAGCGAGAATCTCGCCCGAGCCGCTTCGGCGGTGCCCAGGGCGGCGGCGAACGCGGTGGTGACCGCGGTGGTCGTCCAGGCGGCGGTCCACGCCGTTCCAGCGGCGGCAGCGGTGGCGGTGGCCGATTCGGCTCACGCCGTAAGGTCTGCCAGTACTGCACAGACAACATCCGACACGTCGACTACAAGGATATCGGTCGACTTCGCCGCCACGTTGGCGAGCGCGGCAAGATTGAGCCACGTCGCAAGCTGGGAACCTGCGCGCGACACCAGCGCTCGGTCACGGTAGCCATCAAGCGTGCACGGTACATTGCACTCTTGCCATTCACCAGCAGCGCCCCACGCGGATAATTCGCGGTTACGTCGGTTTGAAAGACGCGTTTCATGGGTCTGCATTTCGCTCCCGTTGAACGCGTCTTTCTTTTTACCGCCCATTCCGACCGGAGGGGCAGTATCGCCAATAGAGGGTTTAGGCATCCATGAGTGACGACCTCAATAGAAATAAACCTCGACCTCCTGCGGGCAGTGCTCCCCGGGGATCACGCCGCAGCAAGGCACAGGCGGAAACAAAACCGTCGTCTGTTCCCGGCCGGCCACGGCGAGGTTCCACCGGTGGACAAAAGAAGTTCATGACCCAGCAGCAAAAGGAAGCGATGTACCAGCGATGGCTGTACATCGGTCTTGCCGTTGCTGCCGGCCTTATCGTGCTCGTTCTTGGCATAGGTGCCCTCTGGCAGTATCAAATCATGCCAAACCAGACACTCGCCACGGTTAACGGGGAAGAAATTACCCGCAAGGACTATTGGAAGTACCAGGACATCACCCTCTACAACCAGGCTCGTGTGTATGAGAACATGGCGCTGGAGTACACCGGTCAGGAACAATCGCAGTTCCTCCTCTACTC
>CAZYDY010000143.1:0-5537 GCA_964646245.1 uncultured Sphaerobacteraceae bacterium | reverse complement strand
CTCGACCAGGATACCGGTGAGGTGGCGTGGCTGGACGTGTTGCCAGGCGAGGGATTCCTGGCTACGGAGACTTGCACGGATCAGTGTGTTTTGGTGGCGGACGGAGGCATGATCACCACAGTTTCGACCGGAGATGGCCAGCTCGGCGATTTCTCGGTGGTTCCAGGGACCATATCGAAGAGTGTGGCCGCTGGTGACGGCGTTGTGATTGCCGTCACCAATTCGGGCGATGTCCTGCTCTGGCGGCTATCAGAGCGTTAGCCTGCTTGCGTTATTGAGCGAGCACATCGACCAGCTGATCGCGGTTGAATCGCATCAGGTCGATGTAGGTCTGCACGTCGTCCGTGAAGGTATCGGTGAGCAGCGTTACGATCTCGATATCGCCCTCCTGCTCCAGAAGTTCCAGAACAGAGACATTGAATTGTGGCTCGGAGAAGACGGCGTTGATGTCGTGTTCGTTGATCACATCCAGCAAGTGCACCATTTCCTGCGCCGAGACTTCGGCATTTGGATTCTCCAGCACGATGCCGATGATCTCGAAATCGTAACGGGCTGCGAAGTAGCGCCAGGCATCGTGGAACACCAGGAGCTTGCGGCGATCATCCGGAATTTCCCCGAGTGTTTCCTCGAGATCATTGTGAAGGGCTTCGAGCTCGGCCATATAGGATTCTGCGTTTGCGGTGAACGTTTCGGCAGCGTCTGCGTTTAACTCGCCGAGGAAATCGGCGATGGCGGGCACCGCCTGGACGATGGTGAGGGGATCCAGCCAGATGTGCGGGTCGCCCCCGGTGAGGTCGTGATCGTGATCGCCGTGGTCGATGACCTCATCGATGACGATCAGGTCGACATGATCGGTGACCTGGAACTCCGGGATGTCGTTGTCTTGTACTGTATCGCGCCAGCCGCCGGTTTCCACGAATGGTTCCAGATCGGCGCCGACGAAGATGAATGCATCGGATTCGGTGAGGCGAACCATGTCCTCCGGGGTTGGTTCCCATGTGTGGGGATCTGAATTTGCGGGCATGATGGAGAAGACATCGGCCAAATCACCGGTAATGTTTGCGACGATATCCTGCAGGATTGGCATGCTTGTGGCGATTTTCAGCGGACCCTGGGCCGAGGCCCTGGTGAATGCAGCGGCGAATCCGGTGCCAGCAACTCCGGCCAGGAGGGTTCTACGTGAGAGGTTCATCATTGAAGCGCGTCCATTCGTCTCAGCCAATCGGGTTCCGGATCCTTTGTTCGTCAGTGTACCGTCTCGCTTTTGTGCAGATCCGCTCAGGTGTTGGTTTGATCCGATGGTCATGGTGTTCTCCTCCCGGAGTATCGAGCATACATCCGTAGTGAGATCGAGTCTCACTATCGTTCCGGGAGTGTAGCAGTAATTGATATTGTGTATCAATAGAGCCTCGAAACGTATTTAGACCCAGCCCAGGATCGCATCGGTTCGCATTTGTCGCAGCTCTGCCGTTTCTAGCATCAGGGCCCGAAGCATGTGCCAGTATTCGCGGAGGAATTGGACGGAATCCATGTTGGCATCGTTACGAACGGTGAGACAGCGGGAGCTGGTGGCGACGATCCAGAAGAGCGCCTCTCGGTGGTTGCCGTCATCTATCAATTGTTGAGAGCCGCCGATGGCGATGTGCCGGGCATCTGCCTGGATATCGGTTGCCCAGAAGCGGTTCGATTTCTCGGCGACATCCGTCGTTGCATCAAAAAGCCTGGCGGTGGCATCGAGCCAGTCCTGTGCCTGTTCCTTCGTTACGGTGTCGAAGCCGTAAAGGATGAGTAATCTTTCATAGTGATCTGGCTCCATTATTGCTTTCGAGGCCAGGAATCGCTTGCGGACGGTGAGCGGACGGCACGTAGCCACGAGAAGAATGTGTGTAACCAGTGTGGCGGGGAAGAGCCAGTTCATCACCTGCTCGGGAAGTGAAAGGTGAGAAGAATCCACGGCGAGGCCATTGCGGATTTTGTCGCGGATGCTTTCGACCCGTTCCGTTAGTGTTTCTGACGTTATGAAGTCCGTCTTGATTTTGTTTTGCAGTTTGCCGAGTTTGCCATCGTCCTGCACTACGAGTCCAAAGTACAAGAGGCTGGCCAACACGGCGTCTGTTTCGGCGTTCTCCAACGCGGACCACGGGATCCAGCTGACATCCAGAAGCGCGCCATTGACGGTGATTTTGCCGATCTTGCCATCGGGAGGATCACCATCGGTGACGAGGTAGCAATCGATATCTGACGTCGATTCATAGACGGCATCGCGGGGGGCGGACGCAACGGAGCCGCTAATGAAGGCAGAGCTAAAGGGGAGGTCGGATTGTGAGATCCAGTTTGTGGCTATGGAGATGGCGTCGTCGATTGTCATTGGCTCTTTCATGGTCCTGATAAATCTCCAACTACGAACGAGTATCATTAATCCAGACACGCAATCCTTCTGCGGGGGCACCATGGATCAAATTTCGGAACTGTTTCAACCTATCATCGACTTCGTACTTGGCAACATCGGTCTTGTTGTTTTCGCTCTTTTCCTGCTGAGTGGGCTTTTGGGTCGCGGCGACAAGAAGAAGGAGCAGGGGGATTCTACACCTGCTCCGCAGCGCCAGGCACCGCAACAACGTGAGGTCGATAATCGCCCGCTGGCGGAGCGATTGGCCGAGGCGTTTGGCGTTGAGATCCCGGAAGAACAGGGTCGACCGCAGCGGCGACCGCAGATGCAGTCGCAACAAACCCGCGAGGGGCGTTACGCATCTGAAGGACGGCGTTCGACCGTTCGGCGCAATGTTCAGGAAGAGTATCCCCAGCTCTTTGGTGGACCGAGTATCTTCGAAGAGGATGCCCAGGCAGACGAGTCTCCGAGATGGGGCTTTGATGAAACTGAATGGGGCACCACCTTCGAGAGGAACGAGGAGCAGTGGGGAAGTACGTTCCCTGATCGCAAATCGTCCGAGCCACGTATTGAGTGGCCGAATTAGGTCTCGCTCTCCGCAATCTCCTTCTCGCGCGAACGTTGTACAGACTGCTGGCGCAGGATTCGTTGGCGGCGTCGCTGCCAGGTGGCGTTGATGTAGGAGCCGAACAGAATCGTGTGGGCCAGGAAGTAGAGTGCAACCACGATCAGCGAAATGAGTCCGAGCAGCGGGCCATAGCGATTCACTCCGCCGACGAGTCCAATATAAATCGGGAATGCCTGTACCATCACGGAAAACAGTGTGGCGGATACGAAGGTGCCGGGTAGTACATCGGGCGTCTTTTGACGTGCGTTTGGCACGATTCGGAAAATGACAAAGAAGAACACGATCGCAAAGATATATGCCGTGGCGTAGGCGATCAGGCGCGAGAAGCGGCTGTTCAGGAAGAGTTCATCGAGCACTTCCGGTACATCGAGCAAGAGCAGGATCGTTGGTATCACGGAGGTCAGAACCGAGAGCAGGAAGAAGAGCAGGAAGAGCATGATCACGGTGAAGCCGCGTTGGCGTTCCGTGATGAATGTGGCGTTGCGCACGTTGTAGATGCGGTTCATGCCGCGCGCCATTGAGCTGATGAGTCCGGTGCCGACCCACGAGAACGTGATGAACGATGCAAGGGTGAGGATGCCGGAGTTCTGCCGACTCTCCAATGCTGCCCGGAAGGCATCCAGGGCTCCTGATCCGGCGGGGAAAACCGTCTGGATCATGCGATCTGCCTGATCGATAACGGTCTGGTTCTGCAGGAACAGGCCGGCCACACCAACGAGCAGGAAGAAAATCGGGACCAGGGCAATCAGGGCGTGATAGGCGATGGCGGCGGCGAGATCTCCTGCGTTGTTACGGCTGAAACCGCGAAAGAGCCAACGTGGGAATCGGAGCAGGCGAGACCAACCCGAGCGGTTGGTTCGCCGCCACAGGGTCGGCAACGATTCTGCAACCGCGTCGCTCTCGTGGCGGAGGTCGTATTCGCCTTTGACGCGTGTATGCGCGGCGGAGTTGAGCAGGATCATGATTTGTTACCCCGCCGGTTGCGGCGGAATCGGCCACGAAGTCGCTTCCAGAAACCTGGTTTGGCCGGCTCCTGCTCTACTTGCACGGTCTCCGGGTCTTCCACGATCTTCATCTCGAGCAGTGGGCCCATAAGGCTCCACGTTTCGGAGATGAGGCCATCGCGGAAGGCGAAGGTCTCGATGCCATCGGCGATCATGCGATTGCCGGTGGGGGGAATGCCCTGGAACTCGCCCACCATGGTGCCGGTGAGTGAAACCCGCACCATCACCTTGTCGCGATCGGCAATCATTTCGCGTGGGACGACTTCGCCATCCGGGAAGGAGTGGCGGAACGATGAAATGGTTTGCTTGATGCCATCCAGTCCTTTTGCCTGCTCGGGCAAGGCGGCATGGTCGACCACATTTTCAGCGACGATCGTGTCGAGATGATCCACCACGCCACTGCTGAAGCTGTGATAGAGCTCGGCGATGATAGTTTTGCGGGTTTCTGTGTCACGTGAGATGAACAGGTCGGCGCTGATCCAGGCGGCGAGAATTGCGATGGCAACTGCCACGCCGAGGCGGGCGAGGTTATCGCGGAAAACCTCATCCGCCCGGCGAACCACTTCGGTTTCGGGAATCTGGACAACAACATAGCCGGGCATCTCGCTCGGTTGCATCGCGGAGAATCGGATTTGGGCAGACGCGTAAATGTATTCACCGTCGCCATCTGGTTCGGTGAGGAGGACTGTGTCTTCTGCTTGTTCGACCTCTTCGACTTCGAGGATCTCATCGACTGGCGGTGTTCCGACCAGTGATACGCCTGGCCGCAGAGTATCCTGGGGCGGCTCCTGCAGCAGCAAAACGCCATCGTTCAACACGATGGAGATGACAGAACCCTGTGGCATTGATGTGCGAGAGAGCGCGGTCGATTGTTCGGCGAGGTCGAGTGTCGCCACAATCGCGCGGGTAACGGAGCCGTCGTCGCCTTGGACGGGAGCAGCGAAGCTGATGATGCTGCGATCGTTGAGTGGATTGATACGGTAGTTGCCGACGGAGAATTCCTGCTGACGGATCGCGTGTTCGATGAACGCGCGATCTTCATTCGGCCCGAGTGGGTTCGAGACAGAGCTGCGGCAGTGAACGGTTCCATCCAGGCTGACGACCCTGAGGTCCACGTACATTGGATTCTCGATCGAGTGCACCAGGCTTTGGAAGAACGAGGTACAGGCGCCACTATCGGGACTCCGCACCTCTGGCAGACGACTCAACAGCGCAAGCTCACGCTGGACACTGTCGATCTCGCGGGCCTGTTCGCTGGCGGTGAGGTTGGCAATGCGAGTGGCCTCTTCCTCGGCATTGACGAGTGCATCGTTACGCGTTTGTGATGCGGTCAGGAAGAGGAGTGCGATGGTTGGAAGGGATGCCAACAGCACGATTCCGATCAGGCGGAAACGCAGACTCCTCGCCAGAGACGTGTTCGCGAACCAGCTCACCATGGATTTGATTCGACGCACCGGCGCTCCTCTCCGCAATATCGTACGTACAATGATACCAATGCGATACGAACCAGTGAAGG
>CAZYDY010000142.1:0-5591 GCA_964646245.1 uncultured Sphaerobacteraceae bacterium | reverse complement strand
CAACGGGACGACTATTTCGCCACAGCACTGTTTGGCAGCGTAGGAAAGCTCGGGGGAGTTTTGATCGACCTCGAGGTTCTGGAAGAATGGGCATCCGTTAAAGTCCCTGAACGCATACCTGAACTCAAACGAATACGCGAAGCCTGGTCACCAACCAATACCATGGGTCGGTTCGACGAGTTCATCTCTGTGATCTCGCTTATCTCCACCGAAATGCCAGTCGTCGTTGTGTTGGAAGACCTGCACTGGGCGGATGAAAGCAGCTGTAGCTTACTGCTGCACCTCCAGCGCCAAATGCGATTGCAGACTGATATGCCGTTACTGGTCATTGGCACATACAGATCGTCAGATCTGGTGCAGCCCGTGAATCGGCATCCCCTGCTGCATGTGATCAACGAAATGCAACGCCAGGTGGATTCAGTAATCATTAGCCTGGAATCTACGGTCGCCAGTGAACAAAGCCGGTCGTTCGTCGAATCCCTGGTTAATTCGTTCACGATGGAAACCGACGACCGGGAACTCCTGATTCAGACGCTCTTTGATCGCACGCAAGGCCATCCCCTGTTCACTACAGAACTTATCCAGCGCATGGTGGAGACCGGTGCGATGATGGAAGCCGACGATGGCATTTGGTTGCTTGACCGAGCGAAAATCGAAACGCACCTTCCCAGTCGTATGCGCGCAGTAATTGATGAAAGAATTCAACGACTGCCCGACGATGCCCGAACAATAGTGGATGCTGCCAGTGTACAAGGCAGCCCCTTCACCGTGGATGTAATGCCGACGGTAACAGGACTAAGTGAGGCACAGGTCGACCTCGTGGTAGACCGGGAACTGGTCGAGAAGCATCGTATCTTCCGCATGGGGCGAAATTCGAGCGATGCCTCCTTTGAGTTCGATCATGACGTGATATCAGAAGCTGTTTACGATTCGTTGTCGCCTCATCGCCGCCGCGCATTGCATCGACGCACTGCAGAAGCGCTCATCGCCCTCCACGAACACAATCCGCTGCAGGCAGCCCCGAAAGCGGCTCATCACTTTGAGCAAGCCAACATGCCGGCCGAGGCAGCCGAGCAAGCATTGCTCACCAGCTTTTCTTTCCTGGCAAAGCTCGACCACGATCTCACGCTCGTTTGGGTCGATCGTTCCGAGCGCCTCGCCCAGGCCGCCAACGACGATGTGCGCCTATGGCTTGCCCGTATACGACGAGCACACGTTCTGCGAAGCATGGGTGAACTCAACGAGGCCCATACCATTGCACAGGAAGGCACAGTCGCTGCACAGCGACTCAATAACAAAACACTGGAGGCAGATGCCTACGAAGTAGTAGCCCTCGTGGCGTATGATCGCGGCCAGCTCGATGATGCGGCCGAGGCCTGGCTGCACACTATTGAAATCTACAACCGAATCGGGCGCCTTGATCGCGTAAGTGCCAGCCACTCCATGCTGAGCCATGTCGCGTGTCGAACAGGTCGATTGGATGGAGCCATTCGCCACGCCCAAGCTGCCTGGGCCGCCGCGCCAGACGCCAGCAGGGATGGGCTCGGTGCCGAGGCACTGCTGGCAGAAGGCAACGCTCTCCTGGACCTTGGGCGTTACCAGGATGCAATCGACGTCTATGAACGGTCCTTATCCACCTACTCGTTCAACGGGGAAGTTCGTGGCATCATGCTATGCCGCATGAATATCGCTCTGTGCCACGTGCATCTTGGCAACCTGGATCACGCCTCCAACCTGTTCGCCGAGTTGCAGGCAGAGCTCACTCGCCTGCAGACTCCCCGCCTGCAGGCATTCGTCTGGCTCTATCAGGGCAAGACGTATGAAGCGCAAGGAAACTATGAGGAAGCGCTCCGTCATTACCAGCAAGCGTATAGAACACGCCGGGATTCAGGACTGGATGCCATGACAGGCGACGATCTAGCCGGGATACTCCGCGCAGCCATCGGCCTGGACAGGGATGTCGAAGAACACTTGACGGCACTGCAATCCTGGTGGCGGATTAACGACCCCCGAGCTCTAGAAGATCCCCTGTTGGCGATCCTTAGCCTCGTCAGTGGCTATGAGAAAATGGGTCACCAACGGCTGATGACCATGACACTCAATCAAGGCGCCAGGATGTTCCTGGATCGGGCAGACCAAATTCAGAATCCGGCCATTCGTGATATGTACCTGCGGGGAAATCGCTCGGGAAGCGTACTCCTGGAAAGGGCCCAGGAAGCGGGTCTCGTAGAACGATAATCCTCAACCACCCAGTTGGGGGACCTGTGGTTACGAACTACTCGTCTACGAGCCCGCGCTTCTGTACTGATAATGACAGTCCCGCCCAACGAAGTCCCGGAAACCTACTAGCAGCTTTCGAACCCATTTGCCCCACAAATGGGTACCATTTGGACCCCTTCAAATCGACATTCAGTAGTGTATGGTTGTGAGAACGGACACAACCTGACACTGAATGAGGCGGCTGACGGATTTTTCTCCACAGGCATAGCCAGCGTCAACTTCGGTTATGAGGAGGAGAAAGCTTGACGACGCGGAAAGTAGAAGAGCCGGCCGGTCGGTCTCCCTTCGGCGAACTCCTGGTATCGCTTCGAACCCGGCAAGGTCTCACGCAAGAACGCCTGGCTCAGGCCACGGAAGGTGATCGCATCTCTTCGCGATCCATTACCAATTATGAACGCTCTGCCAAAAGTGCAAAAGATTGGGTGCTGCCTCACCGCACCGGACTCCGCCTATTGATCAACGCAATGAAACTGGATGTGGTGGATCAGCACGCCCTCGTGACCGCCTGGAATAAAGCCAGACACCTGCGAGATGCCGCATCCGTCGAGTCGGCGAAAACCGAGCAGTCTACATTCATCGAAGCCGGCCGTGAAACCGCACTTCAAAACATCATGAACGCCTGGAACACTGCCCAAAACGGCGAACCGCAAATCGTGTTTCTTGGTGGTGGATCTGGTACAGGTAAATCTGCGCTGGCGCATCATATTAGTGACAGGATCGCTGCCTCCGCCAAGAACGTGATGATCGCCTGGGGCGGAGCAAGTAGCTGGGCCACCGAGGTGGAACCATACTTGTCTATACGGTCTGCAACAAACCGCATTTTGGAAGCGCCAGAGCCGGCATCGTCCCTGCCAGGGGATTACCCTTCCAGACCAACACTTTCGCCACAAAACGTCGCGCGCATCGTGGAGTCGATCCCGCTTCTTGCCGGCGCACTGATTTCAGAACACGCTATCCGGGGTATGACTGCTGGTGCTAATGACGATCTCGCCTCTACAGTCCGTGAGCAGCTGGCATCCAGGACAAGCACCGAAGCAATCGGACGATTCGAAGAATACGGTCGGCTCCTCGTGCATCTCTCCAAGTCATGGCCCATTGTGCTGGTGCTGGATGACATGCACTGGGCAGGCGATCCGACTGCAACGCTCCTTTTGCACCTCGTCCGACGCCTTCAGGGCATGCGGGATACACCCATACTCATCATTTGCGTTTATCGCCATGACGAAGTTCGGCCCGCTGGCCAGGGCGGCGGCCATCCGTTTTCTCGACTGCGAGATTCCATCGGCCACGAGCCTCACGTCAGCAACATAACGCTGAACGATTCAATGTCACCCAAGGCTGGTATGGCCTATATTCGCGGGGTGATCGACAGAACACCAATGGTCAACACCGATAACGCCAACCAGCTTGCTGAATGGATGTACGAGCAAACCTCCGGTCATCCCCTGTTGACTGGCGAGATGATGCGTCACCTGATCGAAACCAGGGCACTCTCAGAGCAAAAGGATTCCCGCTGGAAGTTCGATTCCTCGAGAATCCCGGAAAATCCTCCATCAGCGATTTCCAACTTCTTTGAACACCGACTTAATCGCGTGGATCACCAGGCGCGGCGAATACTGGATATCGCCGCAGCGATGGACGATGTCATCCTGACAGCAGTCGTCGCCGAAATTATGCAAGAGCCGGAGGCCGACGTCGTCGAAGTTATCGATGCCGAGCTCGTAGATACCCACCAGCTGCTCGTGCCCGGCGCGCCAGTGCGCCTCAAGCGACAGGCGCATATGTCCTTTCGCTTCTCACATGGGCTCTTTCGGGAATATGTCTATAACAAAGTGACCAGCACCCGGCGTCGAAAACTCCATTTTGATATCGCACAGGCAATGGAGCAGCTGTTCACCGAACCCGATACCACCACACTGTCCGAGATATCCAGCCATTACATACTGGCGGAGGACTGGCACAGCGCACAAATGGCTGGTTACCGTCTCGCGCAGCACGCGGTCATAAATCTCGACTGGGATTTGGCCGAGGTCTGGTTTCACCAGGCAGAAGATCTCGCCATACAGGCGCAAGACCCTATGCAACTCTGGAGAACAAGGGCGGCCCGCCTGGCGATGCTTCGCGGTATAGGACAATACGACATAGGAATCGAAGACGGCGAACGGATCCTGAAGCTTGGAGAAGTTCACCACTGGCCCGCTACGCTCGCTCTCACCTATCACCATCTGGGCGAAATCTATTACGACCTTGGCATGGTAGATAAATCTGTGGAGTACCTGCAGAAGGCACTGGCTCTTCACCTCGAGGAGAAGTCTCTTGATCTCGCGGCGGCGGGTTACGCCATGATCAGTCATGCCACCTACCGCCAGGGCAAGTACGATATTGCACACGAAAATGCATTGGCTGCGCTAAACCTCAGTCGCCAACTGACCAATAGCTGGGTAATGCCAGAGGCGGTGCTGGCAGCTGCAAATTGCGAAATCGACCTCGGATATTACGATGAAGCCATCCGTAACTATCAGTTGGCCACCGAGCTCGCCGTCATGGTGGGCAAGCTCCACAATCAGTTCATTCCACGCATGAACATTGGTCTCTCGTATGTGTTCATGCGTGACTACAAAACAGCCATAAACGTGCTCACGGAACTGATCGATCACATGGAGTCCCTGACAATTGATCGACTAACCGCACCAGCGAGATTATATCTGGGCTATGCACTGGAAGCAGATGGTCAGCTGGACGCAGCAGCAGCCTCGTACGCGGTCGCGGAGAAGATTCGCCGGGGAACCATGCCTCCACCAACGTTGTACGACGTGGTGGCCGGACAGATGCGCGTAGCCCTGCTCCAGAAGGACGACAAAGCCGCCAGGGAATGGCTCCTTGAACTCACAACCCACCTGGAGAAACATGGCTGGGAAGGCATTGAGGATCCGCTTTTGGTGATGACAAGCGTTGGCAAGGCCAGCCGCCATTTTGGAGACGAGCACGCTTACCGGAAATACATTGAGCGCGCCCATGACCTGATGATGAGTCGTGCAAAAATGATCGAGAATGAAGATTCCCGCACATCTTATCTCACCAACGTGCCGATCAACATTGAACTCCAGGAGCTCTACGCAGACCTCAAGAATTAGAGAAGCCTGGCTCCGATCGGGAGCCAGGCTTCTTTCAATGTTCAATTTTTGAGTTGGTTGATTACTCTTCTTCGAGTAATCCCTCTTGCGTCAGGAAGTCACGGGCCACATCACGCGGCTCCTCAAGGCCATCATCGACCCGGAAGTTGAGCGCAGCCATGGTCGTGTTATCGAGCA
>CAZYDY010000141.1:0-5592 GCA_964646245.1 uncultured Sphaerobacteraceae bacterium | reverse complement strand
CATCATCCGCATGGTGGTGGATTTGCCGGCACCGTTCGGGCCAAGGAAGCCTGTGATTTGGCCGGGTTTGACCTCGAAGTCGAGGTGATCGACGGCGGTGGTCGATCCATATGTCTTGACGATATTTTCTACCTTTATCATTTTCTTGCTCCTGATTTTGTGAATAGGCGGGGCCTGAGGGTGGCCATTTGCGGCCAACCTTTCCCTGTTATTGAGCTACGAGTTGGTTACTTACGGATTACGTAACGGCATATCGTGCGTCAGTTTCCAGGCAAGCCAGACGCTGGCTGCGATGGCGATAGCGGAGAGACTGAAATCCAGGAAGGCCGATTCGGTATTGATTCCCGGGACGATGCGTCGGCTGAAGGCGAAGAATCCGCCACCGGTGTGGTTCCAGAGCCCAGCCAGAGATGCAATACCGATAGCGATCGGGATGCTAAGCCAACCCCAGTCTTCCGATCGGTACAGCGATCCACCGACGAATCCGCCGAGTGCGAACCAAACGGCGAAGGTCAGCAGGTACTGGTACACCACGACATGGAGATCATTGGCACCGCTGAAGAAGTCATCGTTTTCGGCGCTCGTAGAGAAGCCGGAGAGATTGTAGATTCCCTTCTCCAGCAGGAATCCGATTGCCATGAGGATTGCGCCTAATGGCACGAGCCCCAGGCCGGTATTGAGCCATTCGCGGAATCCATGCTTGCGGGTGCGACCATTCGCGACGAAGAGTGGAATCTGGATGTAGACGATCCAGCCGCCCATGACCGCGAGATACCAGGGCGCAATTGACCCGACGATTGCCCAGGCGCTGATCTGGATATCCTTGAAAATGCTCACCACGAATACTGTCACCATGGCGAAAATAAAGGATCCCAGAGCGAGAATGGCTAATAACCAGAGCTGGTCCGAAACAACTGGCGACACGCCTTTTCCGAACATAAACGGTCGGACTAACTTCCTCATTTTGCTCCTCCCTTCTGCTGCGTAAGATGGACAAAGAGATCCTGGATTCCGAGTGTTTCGATATCGAGCCTGGCGGCCTGGGCTTCCTGCCTGAATGTGGGATCAATTTCGCCGTAGATCATGGCCGATTTGGTTCGACCCAGACTGCGTTCGCCGATCACTTCCCTTCCGGCAATGAATGCATCTACATCATCTTCGTGCCCGGTAACGGCCGCTCCGCGTGTTGCCAGGGATTCCTGCGAATCGTGAAGCAGAAGCTGGCCGTGATCGATGATGACGATGTCTTCGAGCACGCGGGCTACTTCTTCGATCAGGTGCGACGAGATGATGAACATCCGTGGGCGTTCCATGAACTCGTTGAGTAGCTCGTCGTAGAAGACGTATCGACTCGGTGCATCCAGCCCCAGGTAGGTTTCGTCCAGCATGGTGAGTTCGGCGTTTGCAGCGAGCCCGAGGGCGATGCCGAGTCCGGATCGACGACCGCGAGAGAGCTCGTTGATCTTGGATTTGGTCGAAACCTCGAACTTCTCAAGTAACTCCAGGGCACGGTCGTTGTTCCAGGTGGGACGGAGATACTCGGCGAATCGCAGCGCTTCACTCACCTTCTCCGAATCCTCGACGGTGTCGCCAGATTCGCGGATGAGTGCGATTCTCTGCATGGCGGATTCGTTCTCGAACACGGGTTCGTCGTCGATCAGCACTTCGCCGGATGTTGGCTTGCGAAAGGCGGCGATGATATTGAGCAGTGTCGATTTGCCCGATCCGTTTCGACCCAGCAGGCCGATGATCTTGTCGCCCTCAAGTTGGAGGGTGAGGTTATCCAGCGCTGTGGTATCCCCAAATGTTTGCTGGACGTTTCGAATATCGATTTTCATGAGTCCACAACCTCGTTGTTGTTGCTGGTGATGTAGCCGATGAGCTCTTCATCACTGATACCAATGGCTCGTGCCTGTTCCAACATGGGGAGAAGAACCTCCCGGAAGAAGCTTTCCCGGTGCTGCGCGCGCAGTTGCTCCCTGGCGCCGGTACTGACAAACATTCCTATGCCTCGTTGCTTGTAGAGAACGCCTTCATCCACCAAAGATTGAAATGCTTTCTGGGCTGTAGCTGGATTGATGCGATAAAAGGCGGCGTATTGATTGGTGGACATCACCTTTTCCTCCTCGGCAATTCGTCCTGTGAGAATGTCCTGCCTGATCTGTTCTGCGATTTGTCGATAGATAGGTGATTGATCGTTAAACACTCATGTAACCTCCTCGGTTCATTAGTTGTGTAATGAACCATATCAGTGGAGAACTGAAAACGCAATACCCCTGACCTCAGTACTTAAGAGGTCAGGGGCGAAACGCGGTTGGTTACAGGGTTTCCCGAGGAATTCTACTTTTTGAGGCGGTCCGTTACGGGTCCGGCATTCACAGTGACACCGTGGAGGTACGTTGGTTCGAGGGTGACAGGATCATCAACCTCACCGGTTTCGATGCGGGCCTCGCCCAGTTCGAGCAACCGCACAGGATCACGATGTTCGACCTGGAATTCAACACCCGCTTCGCGAAGTTGCTCCTGCTGGTCCGGCGTGAGTTCGCCGACCAGGTTATCGTGGCCAACGGCCTCGATCAGCTCCACCATGGATGAGTTGACCGGAGCTTCGCCACGTCGCTGCCAAACGACGCGACCACGACCTGCCGGCAATACCGCGACAATGTCGTCATCGGGATGCTGTGCGAAGACGATCTCCAGCGTGGGAATACCGACGAGCGGCAGCTGCCGGGCTGCGATGATTCCCTTGGCAATGGAGAGCCCGACACGCAACCCGGTAAAGGTTCCGGGGCCGGTTGCGACGATGAGTCCGGTAATATCAGCCGGAACCATGTTGGCTTCGGCTACCATGCGATCGATTTCCGGTAATACTGTGGTGGTTTGGGCGCGGCTTGCAGGCCAACTGTGCGTATATACGCCTTCCACTGTTGAGAGGGCGAGCCCTGCCTGCTCCGTGGAAGTATCAATTGCCAGCGTTCCGGACTGGGCCATGTGTGAGCGTGAAACAAATTGCATTGGCAGCCTCTCTCCAAAGTCGCTAGAATGTTAATGTTTCTTGGGCAATTTACGGAGCTCCATAACCTACATTTTAATGCGGGACAGGCTGCCAGACTGGCAGGACACCCGAGGATGCGTGGGGCATCTGGTCGGGAAATCAAAATACTCTGTTGGCTGACAGAGCGCATTTCTCCCACAGGGGTAAAGGGTATCGCATGGCAGTAAGAAGTGAATCCACCGGAAGTACCGAGTGGTCTCCTCAACCTATAGGAGAGAAGTTTTATCGCCCCAAGGGATCGTTCGGAGGCCTGCAGAACAAAGAGTGGTTCCTGTTCCTGCTTTTTATTTTTCCGAACTTCTTTTTCCTGACGCTGTTTACGTACTGGCCACTCATTCGAAACTTCGTCCTGAGTGTCCATACGCAGAATCCATTCCTGCGTGATGCGCCAGCAACGTACTCGGGCCTGGACAACTACAGATGGCTGTTTAACGACCGCACATTCCGTCTTGTGGCGTCGAATACCGCCATATTCATCATTGCGTGTGTATTGCTGACGTTGGGCATTGGCCTGGCTGTTGCGCTGCTGCTTAATGAAAAGCTCAAGGGTCGCACCGCCGTACGTGCCATGGTGTTTGCCCCGTACCTGCTCGCCGGATCCGCGGTCGCGCTGGTGTGGGCATACATCTTCAACCCACGCTACGGCCTGATTGCGCAGATGCTGGCGTGGTTCGATATCGCGTCACCGCGGTGGCTAGAGGACCCGGACTGGGCACTGACGGCCATCATCATCGTATATGTGTGGAAGAACCTCGGTTTTGCCACCGTCGTCTTCCTGGCCGGGTTGCAGGGTATTCCTAAAGACCTCTACGAAGCTGCGAAGCTGGATGGTGCCTCGGCATGGTGGCGGTTCCGATCCGTCACGCTGCCAATGCTTTCTCCGATCTCGTTCTTCCTGATGGTGACGTCGGTACTCTCGACGTTCCAGGCCTTTGATATTCAGGACGTCATGACGTCAGGGGGTCCGGCGCATGCCACAACCACCCTGGTCTACTACGTCTACGAACAAGGTTGGCAGAACCAGAACTGGAACAGGGCCGCTGCAGCTGCTGTGGTGCTGTTCATTCTGATGCTGGCTGTGACAGTCGTTCAAACACTCTGGGAGCGGAAGCAGGTGCACTACGATGGACAGTAACAAGTTGACCCCGATGAAAATCGCCGCGTACATAGGCATGGGGTTGGTGGCACTGTTAATCGGGGTGCCACTCCTCTGGATGCTTTCCGGTTCGTTGATGTCTAACCGTGACATTCTCGATCCGACGCAATGGATACCATCAACTCCGGTTTGGCAAAACTACCCTGATGCGTGGACCACAGTTCCGTTCGCGCGGTTCTTCGCCAACTCCGCCATTATCACTGTGGCCGGTGCTTCACTTGAACTCTTCTGTGGCGTGCTCTGCGCGTATGCATTTGCGTTCCTGAAGTTCCCTGGCAAGAACATCCTGTTCCTGGTGGTTCTGGCGAGCCTGATGGTTCCGAGCCAGGTAGTTATTATTCCGAACTTCCAGTTCATGGCTACAACGGTCCGCAATCTCTTCGACCTTGATAACAACTGGGTAAACACGTACCAGGGAATCATTCTGCCAGGCGCGGCTACGGCCTTCGGCACCTTCCTGATGCGACAAGGATTCATGGGACTGCCAAAGGATGTACTGGATGCAGCCAAGGTAGATGGCGCCGGTCATATCCGCACGATGTGGGAAGTAATGCTCCCGATGGCGAAGCCGATTGTGGTCACCTTTGGCCTGATCAGTGTTGTGGCCAAGTGGAATGAGTACCTGTGGCCACTCATCATCACCAATACCGACAAGATGCGTCCCGTAACCGTTGGACTTCGCCTGCTGCAGGATGCGGAAGGCAACAACGACTGGGGTGTGATTATGGCTGGTACCGCCTTTGTTGTGGTTCCGATGCTGATTGTTTATGTCGGCCTGCAGCGCTTCATCATTGACGGTTTGACAGCCGGCGCAACCAAGGGATAAGCTTGCAACCACGAACGGTATTTAACATTTTGTTCCCAAAGGGAGCGCACGCGCGGTTTACGCTTAAGAACGGTGCGTAACCCGCATATCCAAGTTGGAGTCCCGGGATCACCACGGTGGTGGTTCTAAAGCTCGGAAAGTCGTCCACAGGAGGCCGATTCTTATGATCAAGAACGTATCTCGTCGCTCACTGGTAAAGGGTGCCGCAGGCGCCGCCGCCGTTGGAGCAGCAAGCAGTCGCTTCTTTGCCCCAAGCATCATTGGTGCCCAGGGCTCCGACATTGAACTCGTGTACTGGACCGCCTTCGGTTCCGGTGCCAATGGCGATGCGCAGGCATGGTTGATTGAAGAGTTCAACGCACTGGACAATGGCATCACTGTCACCTCCACTGCTTACGCCAACTACGAGGAAGCCGCAAACAGCATCCTCACCGGTCTTGAGTCCGGCGATGTGCCGCACATGGCAACCCTCAGTGACGTATGGTGGTTCTCCTTCTACCTGCGCCAGGCGTTGGCTGACCTCACTCCATATGTAGACACTCCGGAAGACTACGT
>CAZYDY010000140.1:0-5656 GCA_964646245.1 uncultured Sphaerobacteraceae bacterium | reverse complement strand
CGGGATCCATCGCGGAAATACTCCGCCATGCCGCGCCAGTAGATCGCCTCTGCGGTCATTGGTCCATCAGGGTGGCGTTGCTCCACGTCCTGTAGTCGCGCGATGGCTGTGTCCATTTCCTTCCAGCGCATGGCCACCCGTGCCTCACCGATATCAAGCACATCCAGCATCACATCCGCCGGAACATAGTTAATGGACTCGTATCGGATTTTCCCCGTGCGGTCAGCGAAGAGGATCGTCGGTGTCCAAAACAGTCCCCAGTCACGCACAATGGCGCGATCCTGGAACAGGTGGAGACTTACCGGAACAAATCGGTCATTCACAGCGGAAATCACATCCGGATCAGTAAAAGTTTCGTTCATCAGGCGCTCGCATCCGCCGCAATTGTCCTGATACACGTCAATCAAAATCGGCTTGCGCTCGGCCCGGGATCGAGCCTTCGCATCGTCCCAATCCGAGGTCCACACTATTGATTCTGTCGTCATTGCAATCCTGCTTTCCTGTTCTGGCGGCTGAGAAATGCATCGTGAAAATAGGCTACTATATCCTCTGAAGGCGAAAGCCTTCTCGAGGGTCCTCAGCCACTTACATTCTTGAAAGGTACCAGAGTATATGACCCGTAACGTTAATAGACGATCACTTGCCAAAATCACTGCCGCAATAGCGGCAGCCACTGCGTCCGGTAAACTGCGAATTGTTGGAGCCCAGGATGGCGGAGACGAATCGCCCGAGTTTCCCCGGGGGCAGGATTTTGTTACACCCGAGGCCCTGCAACCGAAGGATGTTTACACCTTCCTTGTAATGGGTATGGACACCCGGCCAGACGATCAGGAACTTAACACCGATGTGATGATGGTAAGCCGTGTGAACCTGGTGGAAAACACCGTGCGTACCATGAGTTTCCCACGTGACCTCTATGTTGAAATCCCGAACGTCGGTGCCGATAAGATCAATGCAGCATTCAAGGCTGCCGCTGAAAACGGCCACGAGCAGTGGATGCAGGGAATGTCCTCCACGCGCGCCACATTCGAGCACAATTTCGGCCTCACTATTGATGGTGCCCTGTCTGTTCGCTTCGAAGGCGTAGAGGAGATCATCGATCTCTTCGGTGGTGTCACGATCGATAACCCGTACGACCTGAGCGATACCAACTATCCGACACTTGACTATGGCGTTACGGAGATTTCCTTCCCGGCCGGTGAAATCGAAGTCGATGGCGAAGAAGCGCTCCAGCTTATGCGTACCCGAAACCAGGATGGCGATGACGGCCGTGTGATGCGCCAACAGCTGGTGATGACTGCATTGCTGGAATCCGCTCAGGAACCTGAGTATGTGGAAGAACTGCCAGAGATGCTCGAACCAGGACAGGAGCTCGTCATCACGAACATCCCGGTAGAAGTGCAAACCCAGCTTGCAATGGCAGTGCCAAACATTCCGACCGAGAATGTGCACTGGGGCACCATCACCCACTTGCTGTGGGGTGATGTGGTTACCGGCGGCATGTGGGTGTATCAGGGCGATTGGGCGCAGTTGCCAGGATATGTCCAGGGATTCCTCAACGGCGAAATCTAGGTGCACCCGGCACCGGATGTTTCTGATGCCGATCCACTGGCCCGGGCAATTTGCCCGGGCCGTTTTCTTTGATGTAACAGTTCTTACGAAAGGCAGGCTATGTCCACGCACGCTGACTCCGCAACGTTCACCACTCCTACCGGACGCATAAGCGCACCCGAATATGCCCGGGCGCAAGGTGTGGCCGCAGTGGACTATTTGCGCGCGCGCGGATTTGTGCACGATGTTTCGGACGAAGATGGCCTGCGCGAGCATCTGGAAACTGGCTCTCGCACCTACTACATCGGGTACGATCCCACCGGAATCAGCCTGCACGCGGGTCACATGGCCACCCTTATGCTCCACGGAACCCTCCAGCGCTTCGGACACCGCCCCATCGCTGTCGCCGGCGGCGGTACCGCCATGGTCGGTGACCCTACCGGCCGAACCAGCGCGCGAGACATGATCAAGATCGAGGATCTCGAGCGCAACCTCCAGGGCATCAGCGCTCAACTCGCCAAGTACCTCGATTTCGAGGGCGGCCAGTTCGGCGATAATCCCGCTGCCACTCTGGTAAACAACGCTGATTGGCTGCTGGAACTCCGGTACATCGATTTCCTGCGCGATATTGGCCAGCACTTTAGCGTCAATGAAATGCTGGCGACCGAAACCTACCGCAAGCGCTTCGAGACCGGCGGTCTCAATTTCGTGGAGTTCAACTACCGCCTCGTACAGGGGTACGATTTCCTCCATCTCTTCCGCGAAGAGAACTGCACCCTGCAGCTCGGTGGGAGCGACCAATGGAGCAACATCCTCGGCGGTGTCGATCTCATCCGTCGGGCCGATGCGAAAAAGGCATACGCGCTGGTTCAGCCACTCATCACCACGCCATCCGGCGAGAAGATGGGCAAAACCGGTACCGGCCTGCGAGCCTGGCTCAATGCCGAGATGTTCAGCCCGTACGATTACTACCAGTTCTGGATGAACACAGACGACGTAATGGTGGAAACCTACCTCAAGCGCTTCACCTACATTCTGGATGAAGAGATTTCTGAACTCACCAGCGTGTCCGGCGAGGCCCTGCGCGAATCCAAGCGCGTGCTCGCCCTGGAAGCTACAGCCATGGCACACGGGCTGGAAGCTGCCCAACAGGCAGAAGAAGCCACGAAGCGACTCTTCGCCGGCGGCGGCTCCGGACCGGATGCGTCGGACGAATCACTGCCAACCACAGAAATCGCTGCCAGTGAGTTGACTGACGAATTCACCCTGGCCGATGCCTTCGTCGCCGCCGAACTCGCCAAGAGCCGCGGTGAAGCGCGCCGTCTCGCCCAACAGGGCGGACTTCGCGTCAACGATGAACAGAAGAAGGATGTAGATGTGCCATTCACCAGCGTCATTGGTGAACAGTCGGCCGTGCTGCTTCGCGCCGGAAAGAAGCGCTTCAAGCGCATCGCAATAGCGTAGGCCCGGATTTTACATCCGGGTGATTCGGATTGTTTCGAGGAGCTGGCATGCCGAACGAGTGGCTCACAAACGGACTTCGCGATCTCGGCCTGACCGATGGGGACGTCGTGCTTGTGCACTCCTCCATGAAAGGCCTCGGCCACATCGAGGGCGGCCCCAACGCCGTCATCGATGCGCTGCTCCATGCGGTCGGGCCGGGTGGCACCGTGCTCTTCCCAACCCTTACCGGAACAATGGCCGACCTGCCTGAGAATCCGCCCAAAATCGATCTCGCCACCACGCCATGCTGGACCGGGCTCATACCAGAAACCGCCAGGCAGCGATCAGATGCAGTCCGCAGCATTCATCCCACGCACTCGGTCGTTGCTCTCGGTGCCAATCGTGAGCAATGGACTACCGGCCACGAGCTCGGCCACTCACCATGCGATGAGGCCAGTCCGTATTTTCGTCTGATGGAGCAGGGCGGCAAAATCCTGCTATTGGGCGGCGTCGATCACGATAGCAACACCTCCCTGCACTGCATTGAAGAGCTCGCGGCGGTGCCATACCACCTGCAGGCAGGGGTGACCGAAGGCACAGTGCGGCTGCCCAATGGCGAGGTCGTAGTTGTAAGGAATCGCCTCCACCTCTGGCAGAATCGGTATAGCCAGTTCGATCTCTTGCGCAATTTCAATGTTGTATCCGGGCCCTTGAGTGCTGCCGGTTATCAGGGTTCGGCTATGATCGGACAATCGGAGAGCACATTAATTGAGGCCAATGGTATGCGCGAAACGCTACTCCCGATTTTGGCTGAAAATCCTTTGTTCCTCCTCGAACGACCATAACCGCTTTTGTGACCTCCGGTTCAATGCGATACTGCAGGGAATGACCTGATCATCTAACCGGAGGAACCATGCATTCAATCGCAATGGTGGGCGTGAATACCTATCACGCCGAAGCATTCACTCGTATCTTCAACGGCGGTGGTGGAGACGAACCTCGCATCACGAACGCTCGCATCACCCATGTATGGGCCGGAGACCATCCCGAGCGTCTTGCCGAGCTCGAAGCGATGCTCGGTCCGTATGACAATATCGTCACATCACTGAATGAACTCATCGATGCCGTCGATGGAGTACTCATCATTGACGACACCGATGGCGGCGCACTCCATGCCGAACTCGCCACGCCTTTCATCGAGGCCGGTATGCCGGTGTTCATCGATAAACCCATGACCACCACGTTCGCCGACGCTTCGCAACTCTTCGATCTCGCCGAGCAGCACAACGCACCGCTTTTCAGCAGTTCCGCCTTGCGATTCCCGGTCGAACTCGATCGTGATGCCGTCGCCGCTCTCGGGAAAATAAGCAGCATCGTGAGCGTTGGGCCGGAAGAGTGGTTCTATTACGGAGTCCACGCCGTCGAGGTTATGGGCACCATCACATCGGACCAGCCGGAATCCGTCCATCGCTTCGCCCTGCCGGAGAAAGACATCGCCGTTGTCACGTATGAGTCTGGCCTCGCCGGCGTAGTAATGACACTGCGGGATGCCCAGTACATCTTCGAGATCTCCGTCTATGGCGAGAACGGCGCGTACAGCTTCCGCGTCGATGACGGAATGGGTTTCTACACCAATGAGATGAAAGCGTTCGTAGAGATGATTGAAACTCGCACACCGCCGGTAACGGCAGCGGAGACGCTCACCGTTCTCTCAATCCTCCACGCTGGCAATCTCAGCGCGGAAGAGGGCCGCACAGTCCAGATTTCGGAGGTCACCAATGGCTAACCCACGTATCGGCGTCATCGGTCTCGGAGCTATTGGTCGCACCCACATCGCCACCTGGCAGTCGCTTGGCGTTACACCTGTAGCAATTGCCGATCCACTTCCACCTGCGCTCGCAGCGGTAGCAGGGGAGGGGAGTTGGGAGACCTACGAATCTGGCGAAGAGTTGCTACGCCTTAGTGATATAGATATCGTTAGCATTTGCACACCACCCGCATTCCATAAGGATCTCGTCATCGCCGCGCTCAATGCCGGCAAGACCGTGCTCTGCGAAAAACCACTTGCCGCTACTGTCGAGGATGCCGAGGCCATCGCGGCAGTCGCTGGGAAGGCACCGGGCCAGCTCCATGTCGGCTTCTGCCACCGCTTCGAACCCGCGATCGTGGCGATCAAGAAACTGATCGATTCAGGAGCACTCGGCACGCCAATCACATTGCGTAACCGTTTCGCTGGCGTCATGGATTCGCCAGAGAAAACCTGGTTCTCCAATCGTGAGATCAGCGGAGGCGGCGCCCTCGCCGACACCTCCATCCATTCAATCGATATCTTCCGGTTCCTGCTGGGCGACGCCGTAGAGGTTCGTAGCCTGCATTCGACGCAGGCGTCAGACCTCGGTCCAGCGCTGGACGTCGAGGATACCGGTGTCATCATCCTGCAGAACAAGGCAGGCGCGCTCGGCGTCCTTGAATCCAGTTGGCGCACTCCTCCGGGAGAATGGTCCGTAGTTGTCTATGGTACCGCCGGACAAGCCTCATTCGATTACGCTACCGGAATTGGCACATTCGTGAACGCCGATGGGGAATCATCACCCCTGGAATTCGAGGCCGGAGACCGCTTCGCCGCCGAGTTCGCCCACGTCCTCGCCTGCTGGCGCGGCGA
>CAZYDY010000139.1:0-5692 GCA_964646245.1 uncultured Sphaerobacteraceae bacterium | reverse complement strand
ACGCTGAGGATATCGCGGACGTATTTCGCTTCAAGGGCGCGCTCTCCGGTTGCCGGGTTGATGCCTCCATTTGCGAGGGTTGCTGCCATGAGGGCGAGATCCCGTACGGTGACCTGTACCGAGCAGTGACGCAGGTAGAGCGCGAGGTTGTCCTCAACGTCCGGGCCGATCATGCCGTAGCTGCGCATCAGGTAGGAAATCGCACGGTTCCTGTCTGCCGTCTCCATTTCCCTGGCGAAGATGTCCTCATTCACGGTGAGGTTGGTATTACCGGAGAAGCGACAGAGCATATCCAGCACGCCGGTGATATCTGCCTCCTGGTCGCCGCTTCGGATGAGGTCTGTCGTTACGAGTGCGCCGGCGTTCACCATGGGGTTGTGGGGCCGGTTGCGGCGTTCATCGAAGATGAGTGAGATCGAGTTGAAATCATCGCCGCTGGGTTCAACACCAACCCGGCTGAGAACCCGCTCGCGTCCATGGATCTCCAGCGCCCGGCCGTATGAGAAGACCTTGGAGATTGACTGGAGGGCGAACTCCCACTCGTCATCCCCTGCTGTGTGGACTTCGCCATCGAGTGTTGCCAATGCGATTGAGAATCGTTCGAAGTCCGTGGCGGGTGTCATGGGCTTGTAGTAACCGAGCCCAGGTGTGTAATAGCTCTCTACCTCGTCATCGAACAGGGAGAGATGGCGGGAGTACATTTCATCCAGCCGCGCGTTTACCCGACGTGTGAGTGCCTCATGTGGTTGCTGCATTCATCCATCCTGCCAGTTTCGTGAGTATGCAAAAGAGAGCATCCGTAATCGGACGCGTTCAAACCATCATAGTGGGAAAGCGTTTGGTCAGGCGGTGGCGAAGCGGCCGGCGGCTTCCTCGGTACGATCTTTGCCGAAGTGCCGGGCGTAGATTCGGTAGTACGCAAGCTCTTCATAAGAGCGTAGCGGAGGATCAACCGCGTAGCGTTCTCTTTCGAACTCTTCCTCGGTGATGTCCTTCGTTACAGCCTGTTGCAGTGCATCTACGGCTCCGGATCCGTCACCGAACTGGGCCTTCTTCCTCCACAGGATGTCGTGTGGCAGCCAGCCTTCGAACGCTTCGCGGAGCAGTCGTTTCTCGACTTCGCCATTGTCGATGCGCTTCAGTTCCGGCGGAATGGACATTCCCAACTCAATCATGCCTGCAGAGAGGAACGGGAGGCGGACAGTGAGACCGTGGATACTCGATGTGCGGTCTACCCGCTGCAGGCCGCCCTTGTGCATTCCCTCAAAGAGATGGACGAGTTCGGCGTGGAGCTCATCCGGATCGTCGTAATCGCCCAGGTATTCGTAGCCCGCGAAGATCTCGTCGGAACCTTCACCGGTCAGTGCGACTTCGACATGGTCGGATACGAACTGGCCGAGGATGTAGTTCGATACCGAACTTCTCACGAGTGAGGGATCGAAGTGTTCCAGTGTGCGAACAACTTCCGGTACAACTTCAAGCGCTTCTTCAGCAACGTATGTCTTTTCGTAGTGATCCGTACCAAGGTATTCGGCGACTTCCCGCGCAGCCAGGATATCTGGTGAGCCTTCCAGGCCGACGGCGAACGTCTTCAGCTTCTTCCCTCGTTCGCGCAACCAGCGTTGGGCAATGGCGGCGATCAGGCTGGAATCCAATCCACCAGAAAGGAAAGCGGCGACGTCTGTATCGTCCATCATTTGGGATTCAACGCTGGTGACGAGTTCGTTTCGAATAGCGGTAAGGAGTGCTTCTCGCTTCTGCGTTGGCTGTTCATCGCAATCTGGTGACATTGGCTCAACAAACCGACGCAGTCCCGTTTCTGGCGTCCAGACGTGGCCTGGCGGGAAGCTTTCAGCTGCGCTTACCGACTCATCGTCGAACGCGCCGAGCTCGGAGGCGAACACAACTCGCTCCTGATCGCGATACCAGTACAAGGGGCTGATGCCCAGGGAATCACGCGCCACAATCATGTCGCCACTGTTATCGACGATTACCAACGAGAACGGCCCATCAAGTTGGGTAAACGCATCCATTCCGTAGTGAGCGTAGAGCGGTAACACTGCCTCAATGCTCGATTCCACGTCCGGAGCATTGATTGCTTCGAGAAGTGACTGATGGTTGTAGATTTCGCCATCGGCCACCATGTGCAGGTTGCCATCGCTGGAGGTGAATGGCTGTGCTGATGTCCTGTTACTGTCTGTCCAGCTACCGCCGATCCAGTTGTTAGAGATTGCAATGCCATGCTCTCCATCGATGCCGCGATGGGAAAGGCGAGAAAGCATTCGTTCTGATTCAGAAATGTTGACAGGTCCGCGAGATGCGACTAATCCACTCATGTGGGTACCGGAACTCCTTGAGAGGCTTCGGGCAATATGCCCATGACACTCGTGCCTGACCAATTATTTCGTGAAACGGAGGGAGCGCAGCGAAGCCAAATAGTGCTGCGACATCTCTACTACCCGTCTCACAAGCCGTAACGACCACGTGTGTGGTCGATCTGGATGTCAGGCGTATACATGTCGATACGGGAAGACCGTATCAGGGTCTGGCATGGATTTTGAAGTATGCTCATGCACTTTCCCAATACCGTTCAAATGTACCCCCAACGTCAAGTGAGGGCGCATTCTCCCTGGAGAATAGTCAAGTTCCGTGCCGCCACCGGTCACTAGCCAAATGTACGGGAGTTGAGCCGGTGGCCGACACGAGACGAGGACGACATCTGCCGCCCTCGTCGGTCAACCACAAGGGTTGAAGTTACTTATGCGATACGCTCAGATGTGAGGTTACTCCTCCTGGTTCGCCTTGTGAGCCTCCTCATATTCTTGTGCGGCTTGCTCGCCGCCCTGATCCTTCCACTGCTGAACCAGGTTATCGAGCTCCGAGATATCCATACGACCAACCACGATTTCGTTCAGGCCATCGAACATGGATTGGAACATCTGGCCGCTGCTGTCGATGAACGTTGGAGAGTAGAGGTTTGCTGCGGGGTTGATCACACCAAGCTCGAAAATTTCCTTCTGGAGGTCAGTGCGGAGTGGAGCAAGTTCTGGCTCGTCCGGATTGAAGTTCACGGGTAGTGACCCACCCATGTATCCGGTCAGGCCTGCATTTTCCTGGTCGAGCTGATCGGTCGAGATCGGGAATCCGTTCTCATTGATCTCGTGATGCGTGCCCTCGTCGCCGTAGTTCTTGTACCACCACTCATCGGAACCGAACGGTGATGAGAACCAGTCGAGGAGGCGCAGAAGGGTGCGTACGCGATCGTCATCTTCAACTGTGTAAGAAATTGCTGTGAGGCCAAAGATGCCCGAGCCAAGGTAGGTAATACCTGGGCCACCGTCAGCACTAAATGGGACGATGTTCTCCACTTCGGCGTCTGGCTGGTACTGCTGGATCTCCGCGAGGGCTCCGTTGCGACCGTAGATGTCACCGCCAGCGTTGAATAGACCCGCACGTCCCGTCATGAACAGGTTACGAGCTTCATCGAATCCCATGGATACCGCATCAGGGTGATAGGCACCCGCGGCGTAGAGATCGCGCATGTATTCCATTGCCTGGCGGAATTCTTCCATCTCGTATTGCACGATGAACTTGCCATCGTCGTCCACCTTCCAAAGTGGTGGAACGCCAAACATATGATGGAAGATACCGATATCCCAGCCGGTACCGTATTTGGCGATCCCCCAGGTGTCTTCGCTGCCATTTCCGTCTGGATCTTCCAGGGACATCGCTACCAGCACATCGTGCATTTCCTGGGCATTGGTGGGTTTACGCTTGCCGATGAGTTGCTCTGACCAATCGACGCGGAACATTGGTACCTGGCCCACGCGTACCTGCGGTGTGGGCACGCCGGTGATTTTGCCGTCCATCATCACCGATTCCCACATGTAATCCGGAAATGTCGAGAGGTTCGGGTACTGCGCCAGTTCGTCACCGGTGAGGAAATCGGTCAGGTCACGGAACGCGCCTTCTTGCACGAATTTCTGCAGTGGTGTGGGGGTCTGGGTGTAGTTCAGGTAGAACAGATCAGGCATATCGCCAGATGCGATTTGGGTGGATGCTTTCTCGCCGTAGCTGGCGTGCGGAACCAGGGTGGGGCTCCACGTGCCTCCCAGGCGCTCATCCAGACCTTGCCAGTAGGCACTGTCGCCTTTGCTCGTTGGCGGAGGGCTGTAAGTCATCACCAGGGCGGTGACTTCCTCGCCGTTGAGTGGCGGGCCATCGGTGGCAGCGAATCGCTCCGGCATTTTTACCCAGGCATCAGGTACAGATGGTTCACCCGACGGATAGTGGCCATTATCCTGAATCTCTCCGATGGGCGTTGCTTGCGCTGTTTCCGGAGATGCTTCCGGGGTTTGGCCCATGGTAATGCGAGGCGAGAGTGCCGCCGCGAACGTGGCGCCAACGCCGGCGCGTGCAACAGTACGTCGTGATTGTGGTTTACGAATCATCAGTAACCTCCAAAGGTTCGATTTCGTAGGCGTAGATCCCATTGCCACCGTAGTGGAATGCGTATCTGCCTGATTTGTATACCGGTCTGCCGGGTGAACTCTCCTTTCTGTGGATCGCGTGAGGCTCGTCGCCTAGCCCTTGATTGCGCCCGTGAGTACGCCCTTGGCAAAGTATTTTTGCAGGAACGGGTACACGAGCAAGATCGGGACTGTGGCGATAACCACCATGGCCATTTGAAGCGATTCTGTAGGCGGAGGTGGCTGCCCTGGCGGGAAATCTGCAGCGCTGGTGATTGCACTTCGTTCGAGAACGTACTGCCGCAGCACCACCTGGATGGGCCACATCTCCGATTTGTTTAGGTAAAGAATGGCGTTGAAGAAGGTGTTCCAGATACCGACACCGGTGAAGAGGGCGACTACGGCAATGACTGCCTTCGAAAGCGGCACTGCTATGTGCCGGAAGACCCCGATATCGGATGCACCGTCAATGCGGGCCGCATCCATTAAATCTTGCGGCAAGTTCTGGAAGAAGTTCCGCATGATAATGAGGTTCCAGGCGCCAATCAGGCCAGGAACCACCAGCGCGGCGTAGGTATCGATCATGCCAAGCTCTTTCACCAACAGGTAGCTCGGAATCATGCCAGGCGAGAACATGAACGCGACCAGCACGAGCATAAATGCGACTCTGGAACCCGGAACATCTGGCTTGGATGTGCCAAACGCCATGAGCGTCGTGAAGAACACCTGCAGCACGGTCCCGAATAGTGTGAGAAGAATGGTTACCCGTAGTGACCGCAGCACTGTACCACCACTCAGAAGTGCTTCGTAGCTTTCTGTAGTAGGGTTTCGCGGCCAGAGCGTGAATCCGCCTTCAGCCACATCCCTTGCCGAGGAAAAACTCACTGCCACCACGTTCCAGAGCGGCAGCAGCATAACCAGTGCAATGAGCAGAAGGAGCGCGCCCTTGCTGACACTCAACCACCACGGCGTATCTTCCATCCATGGTGCAAGTTTGTTGCGGTTGAAGAAGCGCGGACGCCGCTTGGGCGGCTCGATGAGGCCGAGGTCTACCGCTGATGTGGCAGGAGCGCCTCGGAACGTCCCCTGAACATCGGTTCCCGACCAAACCTGGTCTGATTGTGGATTTGGTGCACTCATCAGATGATCCCCTCGTCGCCAAATTTCTTGGCCAGCCAGTTCGCACCGATGATCAGGAAGAACCCAACCACGGATTTCACCAT
>CAZYDY010000138.1:0-5738 GCA_964646245.1 uncultured Sphaerobacteraceae bacterium | reverse complement strand
GTGCTCAGTTGCAGTTGGAGCAATGCTATTTGCAAACCTCCCGCATCCTGACGTGCCGCAGTGATCTGCTCAGATGTCAGTGCGGTGTCGTGCGCAATCTGCAAGCCTGTGGCATCGCTGATCATCGTCAGCAACTGTGCCGTGCGCTCAATTTCTTCCGGTGAATCTGTCGCCGGCTGGAAGAGCACGATTGCTTCATCCGAGTCATCTGGATTGAACCCTGCATCGGAAATTAGCGCGGCTGGGTCTCCGTCATACTCATCCGTCGGCGCTTCGTAGCTGGCTATCGTATTGAGCACGGGCGGGGAGAAGCTGTTGGCAGGGATATATGCCCCTTGCTCGATTTCGTTTGCCCATACCTCACGATCGATCGCTGCGGCGACTGCCCGGCGAACGCGTACATCGTTAAATGGTTCCTGGTGAAAGTCGAGCGCAAGAACCTTTGTGGACGATTGGGTTTCAAATCGCTGCAGTTCAGCAAGTTCCGTTTCACCCAGGATGTTCTGCACACCAAGAGGTGCATCGGCGACGGCAATCTCGTTGGACTGGTACCAATCGAGGATAGTCAGGTCTGTATTACCGCCCGGCGCGATTACCCACACTATTTCACCGATGTCGGCTGAAGGTTCACTCCAGTGATGCGGGTTGGGAGTCATTACTATTTCGGACTCAGTTTCGCTGGTGATCGTCCAGGGGCCAGAGCATGCAACGCCCGTCTCTACGGCTTCATCGCCCTCTGCATCCATGTTGGGGTGTACAACGGCGTAGCCAAAGGTTGCGAGATAGCTTGGGAAGTGGGCAAGCGGCGACGTGAGTGAGATTTCGAGCGTGCGATCATCCAGTGCCTGCACTCCAAGAGAGATGTTCTCCCCACCGGATCGTTCCGTTGCATTCACCACTGGTTCCATGAACCGGAACATGGGCGACAGGCGCGTTGAATCCAACGCCCGGTGCCAACTCTGAATGAAGTGATCTGCTGTTATTGGCGTGCCGTCCGCAAAGGCGATTCCTTCGCGCAACGTTGCTGTCCAGACTGAGCCGTCCTCATTTGGTTCCACGCTTTCGGCGAGATCTGATTCAACAGCTCCATTTTCATCGAAGCGCAGGAGTCCACTCCAGGCGTAGGGAAGCATCACCCAAAACGGACCCCAGTTTACGGCGCGGTGCGGATCGGTGGTCACGTCCTGGCCATACGGATTGAACGGTAGCCGTAGGGAGAAATCTGCGCTCCCGGTACCCGGTGTTGAATCCGGCGTCGAGTCCTGCCGGGCGTACACTCCGCCAAGCGGTATGGCTGCTGCAGACGCAGTGAGCGCAGAAACGCGCAGGAAATCACGGCGGTTTTGCCGCACCTGACTGGAATTCACGAGATTGCGAAAGGCGTTGGATTCGGATTTGGATGATGTCACGATCATTCTCCTCGCGAAGGAATTGGGCTTTGCATGTTCGTATTGAACATCGCTCTGTGAATTCAAAACGCCAGGCGCGGCGATTTGGTTACGGTTCTAGTCCATATCGTACCGGTAATCGCGAGATCCTGCCTCACGGAGGAACTGCGCCAGCAAGTCCACGCTCGCCTGGATGTCTGATTTCGCACACATTTCATTGGTGGTGTGCACATATCGAGAGGGAATTGAGATCGTGCAGGTGACAGAACCCTCGGCAGCTCGCTGGAACGCGCCAGCATCCGTACCACCTCGCGGTAGCACTTCCAACTGGAACGGAATCTCCTGCTCTTCTGCAATCTGCTGCAAGTGGGCGATCAGTTTGCGGTTTGGTAGCTGCGAGCTATCGAAAACCTTGATTGCTGTACCGGCTCCAAGCTTTGTTACGGTTGCGTCGCCCGGCATTCCCGGGATATCACCGGCAATCGTCGTATCCAATGCGATGGTGATATCCGGCTGAACACCGAATGCCGCCGTAGTGGCTCCTCTAAGCCCGACTTCTTCCTGCACGGTCGCAATGGGGTAGATCTCGGCGTCTACGCTACCTGCAGCGCGTACTGCCTCAAGCATCACGTAGATACCAATACGGTCATCCAGGCTTTTACTGATGACCATATCTCCAATCTCTTCGAACTCGCGGCGCATGGTGACCATATCGCCGACCTGTACCTTCGCCTTGACGCTCTCGGATGACATGCCGAGGTCAACGAAGAAGTCGTTGAGATCCAGGTCCTTTTTGTCGTTCGGTCCCATAAGGTGAATCGGCTTCACACCTGGCATAAGCGTACCGACCAGGGCGCCATCGTTACGGGTATGCACGGCAACGCGTTGTGCCACAAGCGTACGAGGATCAAATCCACCAACCGGCTGCAGGCGCAAGAATCCTGCATCTTCGATATATCGGACGATAAATCCGATTTCATCCATATGGGCGGCCAGGGCGACCTTGGGACCGTTCTTGCCGTCTACCCGACCGATGACGTTTCCCATCACGTCCACGCGCACGTCGGTCGCCAGGTCGCGCAGTTCGGTTGCGACGATCTTGCGAACTTCGTCCTCCATGGAGGGAATGCCATTGGCCTGCGTTAGTGATTTCATGAGCTCGATATTCATAAACGTGTGTACCTTTGCTTAACTACAAAACCCGAGGGTATGGAGTAATACTCGCATACCCTCGGGCATCATCTCAGGTTATTGAGATTGTTTCTAGTCACCAATCACAAGGATTGAGCTGGTGTGGACGGCTTCGCCGTCTGTCCAGGTGACTGAACCTGCAGCCGGAATGTTGATTCCGCTGGTGAGGGATTCTGGTGACGCAGATGGAGTGGACTCACCGAAGTAGTCCTCACACGCTTCGCCGTCAAAGTCCATGTCCAGCAGCCACAGGTTACCCGGATCAGCATCGTAGGCGTCCTGGGCCTCCTGCTGGGTGGCGTAGTTGCCACAATCTTCATGGTTATCCAGTGTGCTCATGGAACCCAACAGCATTGTGGAGAACCAGTCGAGCAGCGGCATAACCTGGCCTTCGATGTTCACGTAGCTCTGATTCACCACATTCTCTGCGGGAAGCAGACTCATGGTGTTCTGGAAGTTGGCATCATCTGCCAGCTTGTCGGCAGCAGGGTCGAGGTAGTGATCCACTGCGTGGTTTACACCAATCAGCATCTCGCCATTGACGACACCGAACTCAATCACTATCGGCGGTCCGCCTGTTGATTCAGTGTCGAGAGTGACTACCGTGAGCTCTCCGCCCTCGACGGTGCGAGAAGTCACTTCGTACGTGCCATCGTTCAACATCTCAACCATGTTGGCGATGGTGGCAGTAGTCTGCTCAAGTGTTGCCGCATCAGACGTTCCCGAAACGAACAGGAATTCTGGATTTGGCATACCCATTTCGAGGTCATGTACGCCGAGGAATACGGCGTATTCACCATCGAGTTTTGCAAGCAGGTCAGTATCCGGGTTGAAGCCGAGCTGCTGCTCGAACATCGCCCAGGTTTCGTCCATGGTTGGAGTGGCTGCAGGTGTGGTGGCACCCGGTTCCTGTTCGCCGAGAACAGACTGGAACAGTCCACCGAGCACGTCGGAAATACCTGTGCCGTAGAAATCATTTGCGCTGCTAAACATCATCACGTCGGCCGGAACCTTGCTGGCCATGGACGGTGTGATTGCAGCTGCATCCGGAATTGCAGTCGGATCGTTGGGTAGGACCACGGAATCAAAGTGGAATCCGGCGTCGGAAGCGTAAACGGCCCAACCGACGTGGCCTCTGGCAGCTTCCAGGTCTTCAGCCGAGGAAAGCTCACCGACAGAGTCCATGAATGCAGGATCGCTCTCGAAGGCAGTGATCATGACGTCAAGGTTCATGTAACCGAGCATGAGCGTATCAGCCTGGAGCCGGCCCGTGACGTTGTTGAAGCCTTCGGAATCGGAGAGGTTGTCTACGTTGCCATGGGCAGCGTCGATGATCGGCTCAACATCCGAGGTTCGGGTGGCGAGCACGACAGTGCCATCCACTACTGCGGTGGCCGTTCCAGTCATCTCTGTTGAGTCGGCGGATTCCCAGAATGTGATGGTCACACCGTTGTAGTCAACGGTTTCAACGGTGGCACCGGCAGCGGCAGCCTCGTCTTCGGCCATCGTTACGAACTGGGCCGCGAGGGTATCCGGGTCGTTCGGCTGAACGATGAACGCAAAGCCTTCGGGAACCTCTTCGCTGATATCGGCGGCATCCATTGTCATGGTGGTATCCATGGCATCGGAGAAGTCACCAGAAGAGTAAGAAACCAGGGAATCTGCGTCGGTGAAGACAATGGCGCCGGATCCGGAGATGCCTTGCGACTCGGCTACATCGCCCAAATCTTCGGCAGATGCTCCAGCTTCACTTTCGAGCAGTGCGCTAATTCCAGCGCGCTCAAGCAGGGAGTAGGTAAGTCCCCACTGATCGGTGCTTTGATCGAGATTCACGCTCATGAATAGCACAGTATCAGCTGGGGTGGCGGAAGCAAGTCCTGCTTGCGATTCCTGTGCGGACGTGCTCTGAATCCCAACTGCTGTTGAGAAAACGCTAACGATCAACATCGCGGCTAGCGCGAGTGAGATCCATATACGGGAGCGTGTCGGCGCAACGATTGTTGCTGCAGATGCGTTCATACCGTCTCCTTCATCCTTTCAATGCCTCTCACACACTAACGAAATCGTTTTCTGGTGCGGTGGCCTGAGATCTTGCGCGATTTTGCGCAGCCCGTTTAAGCGTCTGGCGCATGAGGAATGCCAGAATACTTCCTTCGATCTATTGGCCGCTTATCCGCTTGTCGAACATGGTGCCCAAAGAGAACACAATCATGAACAAAGCCGCGACGAGCAGTAGGATCAGCGCGATTGCGCCAAGTGTGATCACTGCCTGAAACAACCCAACAACGAAGCCCATATTTGCATTCCTCGCATTAAACGCGTTTTGGCACCCGAACCAGTTCCGGGGTATTCATGAGTATAGGGTTTATACAAAAACGTATGTTACAGAAAAACGTCAGAAGTGCTACAAGCTTGATCACTTGTAGCACTTCTGGTCGAGATTCCTTAGGCGACGGGAACGGCGCTGCTTAGAGCGCCGGTGAAAGTGAACCCGGTTTCAGTCGCGTCGATGGTAACCATCTCGCCATCGTGGATTTCTCCACTCAGGAGCTTGCGCGCCATGGGGTCCAGCACCTGCTTTTGGATCACGCGCTTCAGTGGGCGCGCTCCGTATGCGGGGTCGTATCCCAGCGTGGCGAGCAGTTCACGGGCGGCGGTGGTGATCTGAAGCGTGATGCCTCGGTCACTGAGCCTTCGGCTCACCTCATCAAGTTGAATCTGCACGATCTCCGAAATCTGCTCCTTCGAGAGTCGGCGGAAGATGATCGTTTCGTCGATACGGTTCAGGAATTCCGGACGGAAGCTGTCACGGAGTTCGTCCATGACTTCCTTCTCTATCTGGGCATCCTGGCCGGTGCCGAGATTCACGATCAGGTGGGAGCCGATGTTGCTCGTCATGATGATGACCGTGTTCTTGAAGTCAACCGTGCGGCCCTGGCTATCGGTTATTCGACCGTCGTCAAGCACCTGGAGCAGTACGTTGAAGACATCCGGGTGCGCCTTCTCGATCTCATCGAAGAGAATGACGGAGTAGGGGCGACGTCGTACGGCTTCAGTGAGCTGACCACCTTCGTCGTAGCCAACGTATCCGGGAGGTGCGCCAATCAATCGGCTGACGCTGTGCTTCTCCATGTACTCACTCATGTCGATACGGATCAT